>CALGKS010000221.1 GCA_937930475.1 uncultured Collinsella sp.
GCTTCCCTCCTCTTTCAAGGCAACCTGCTCCGTCTCAAGCCCGCTCGCTCACCGCACTCCCACATTTAGGTTCATTTAGCAGTTGCGGTGAAATAAGGATTGATTTTGGCTTCCATCAGGCAAAACAGTCTGTATTTCACCGCAAGTTAGAAATAGGAAGGTATTTCGCAATGAAGATCGCTCTCATCAACGAGAACTCCCAGAACTCCAAGAACCCCATGATCGAGGCTGCCCTTAAGAAGGTTGTCGAGCCCATGGGCCACACCGTCTTTAACTACGGTATGTATGCCGATGCCGACTCCAAGCCGCTCACTTACGTTCAGAACGGCATCCTTGCCGCTGTGCTCCTCAACTCCGGCGCTGCCGACTATGTCGTGACCGGCTGTGGCACCGGCGAGGGCGCCATGCTCGCCTGCAACTCCTTCCCCGGCGTGCTGTGCGGCCATGTCGCCGACCCGCTGGACGCCTACACCTTCGCCCAGGTCAACGATGGCAATGCCGTCGCCATGCCCTTCGCCCTCAAGAACGGCTGGGGCCAGGAGCTCAACCTCGAGTACACCTTCGAGAAACTCTTTGGCTTTGGTTCGGGCAACGGCTATCCTGCCGAGCGTGTTGAGCCCGAGCAGCGCAACAAGAAGATCCTTGACGGCGTCCGCGCTGTGACCATGCGTCCGCTCGTCGACGTCCTGGGCGAGATCGACCAGGACCTGGTCAAGGGTGCTCTGGCTGGCGAGCACTTCCAGGAGTACTTCTTCGCCAACGCCACCGACGAGGCCATCATCGCCAAGGTCAAGGAGCTCCTGGGTCTCTAATCGCGACCCATCGCAGCCAAACGCAAGCGGCGGCCGCCCCAACACGGGACGACCGCCGCTTTTTGCTATCTATCGACTGGTGCAAAGGGGTCAGGTTTGCATGCACCAAAACCGCAAGGGCAGCCCGTTTAAGATTCCTCGATAATCTGCCGGCATGCCGCTGCAAGAGTGGGAAACTCTGATGTCACCGCGTCCCAAACCACGGCACGATCGACGTTGCCGTAATCATGGGCAAGATAGTTACGCATCCCGATGATACCGCGCCACTCAATCTCGGGATGCAGTCGCTGCGCCTTCTCGGACAGCTTACCCGCCTCCTCTGTCACCCTAAGGGCACACATAAGGAGAGAATCGGCGAGCGTCCTGGCCTTGATGTCATCCGCATGGAGGAACTCGACTTCCGTCACACCGAACGCTTTGATTCTCTCGGTCGTCTCATCAATCGCCTCGAGAATCTCCTGGGCGCGCAACGCATCTGATTTACGGGCGAACATACAGCACCACACCCTCCCTCTCGATGGCCTGCGCAATGTCTTCTCGCAAGTGTTCGCTCGAAACGACGTCGACCTGCTTGCCTGTGGCCTCTTTGATCTCCTCTGCGAACGAGGAAAGCGCGAATAACCCAAATGTCGCATCGGGATCGACCTCTATGCGCAGGTCGATATCACTATCGGCATTTGCGTCACGCCGGGCATACGAGCCGAACAACGTGACCGACCGAATCGCCTTTCGAGTACCCGCCGCGCGAATAACGGCATCCTTGATTTCGCCAACGGTCAAAACGTCGGTCTTACCCCCGCCCCTTTCGACTGAAAGAGAAGGGGTGAATGGAAGCGACCGCTCCCGCAGCATCTGTCGCATGAACATGTTGACCGCCACGGAAGACGTCATGCCGAGTTCCTCGCAGAGCTCGGCAAACGATTCCTTAATTGATGCATCAACACGGACGCTCAAAATTGACGCATTCATCTTAGCCTCCTGTATGACATTATCAATACAATATCATACACAGAAGCAAGATGACTGGTGCAAAGGGGCCAGGTTTGCATGCACCAAGTTGGTGCAAAGCAACCTGACCCCCATGCACCAAGGGGTTGACTAGAGGGCGCAGGCCACTTTGTAGCCGTCGCCGATGGCGTCGCGGATGTTGCCGCACTTGTTGGCGTCGCCCAGCACGTGGGTGGTAACACCGGCAGCGGCCAGGTCGTCGGCAAGCTTGGTGTTGGGACGATAGCCCATGGCCAGCACCAGCGTATCCGCACCGGTGATGGTGTGGATCTCGCCGTCCTTCTCGTAGCTGATAGTGTCCTCGGTGATCTCGGTCACCTTGGCCTCGGTCAGCACGTGGACGCCCTTGGAGCTGTCTCTTATACACATCTGACGCTGCCGACGATCTA
>CALGKS010000222.1 GCA_937930475.1 uncultured Collinsella sp.
GCCTGATACCTAAAGGGCGTGACGTAGGCGGTAGCGGCAGCGGTCATGGCGCCGGTGGAGCCGGCAGAGAAGAACGCGTCCGCGTTGCCCTTCTTGATAGCGCGGCAGGCAAGTACGATCGAGGACTTACGCTTGGTCATCACAGCTCGAATGGGATCGTCATCCATGGCGATGACATCGGGCGCCTCCAGGGCCTCAACGCGAGCGTGAGCCGCGGCAAAGGGGTTCACGATCTCTGCGGGGCCGACGGCCAAGACCTCGATATCGGGATCCGCCGCAAGCGCCGCCTCGATACCGTCGAGGACAACCTGAGGCTTCTCATCTCCGCCCACAACGTCTACACAAACGCGAACGTTACTCATATACATGCTCCTTATACAAAAATGGCCGACTCATTGAGCCGGCCATTGTGGTTCCAGTTGGAACGGCATCGCATCCAGAGTATACAGTTACTCGGTAACGATAACCTCGCGGTCCTTGTAGAAACCGCAGCTGGGGCACACGTGGTGCGGGAGCTTGACAGCGCCGCAACGGGGGCACGTGGACTGAGCCGCAGCCGAGATCTTCATGTTGGCGGAACGGCGGGTGTGAGTGCGGATACGACCCTGCTTTTGTTTAGGTACGGGCATAGTGACCTTCCTTATGAACTATCCAGTGTGGCGATTACGCGCAAGTAGCGATACTACCACAGTTTTACTCGTCAAGCTTGAGATTCTTCAATGCTGCAAATGGATTTTCCGTGGCAGCGGCCCATTCGGCCTCTGCTTGAGCGGCGCAATCGCATTGCTCGACGTTGAGATTGATGCCGCAAGTGGGGCATAGGCCGCGACAATCGGGCTTGCACAGGACAACGAACGGCGTGTCCATGACGACCGCGTCGTTGATGGGCTCACCCAGATCGACGATGCGATCCTCGCCCAGCAGCTCGTAGCCGTCTTCGTAGGCCTCGGGATCCTCGGGCTCGTTAAAGAGATAGAATTCCTCAATCTCACCGGCAATATCAAACGAAGCAGGCTCCAGGCAACGGTCGCACTCACCGGTTGCGTGCGCGCGGACCATGCCCGTAAGCAGAACACCGGTGCCGGCATTGGTAAAGACCACATCGTAGTCAATGCCGTCCTGCAGCTGATACTCCTTCTCGCCCACCGTATAGGTGGCGACATCGACCTTGCCGGACAGCGAATACGAGTCTCCGGGAAACTCGAGCTGCTCGGAAAGATCGACGGTAACGCTCGGGAACTCAGCCATTACCACTGACCGTTCTGCTGGGCGGCACCCTCGTTGAGCTGCTGACGGCAACGAGTCACCGTGCCGGTCAGGCTCTTGAGGTTCTCCTCGAGGTGCGTAAAGACCTGCTCGGCGTAATCCTCGGCGGCATAGCGCGTCTCGCGTTCATACTGCTGGGCACGGTCGCGGATATCGTCGGCCTGCTGCTGCGCCAAGCGGACGATCTCCTGCTCACCGGCAATGGTGAGGGCCTGCTGCTGAGCATCGGCGATGATGGAATCGGCCTGAGCGGCGGCGGAAGCCATAAGCTCCTCGCGCTCCTTGAGGATACGGCGGGACTTCTGCCATTCCTCGGGATAGCTCATGCGAATCTCGTCGAGGATGTTAAAGAAGACGTCGGCGTCGATAACCTTCATCTGGGCGTTCTTGCCGAACGGCGTCTTAGCCTCTTCGATGAGCCCCTCGAGCTCGTCGACAAGACTCACGATCCTGTCGCCAGGAAAATTCTCGCCCGGCATCCGGTCTCCTTTCATAGGTAACATATCAACGTGTTAGTTTACCACATGCCACCAGGCATTAAAAAACGTCACGAAAAGCGATGTTTGAGCGCCTTGACCACATTGGACGGAACAAAATTAGAGACGTCGCTACCGAGCGAGGCAATCTGGCGAACCACCGAGCTCGAGATATAGCCGTACTGCGGCGCACTCATGACAAAGATGGACTCCAACTCGTTATCCAGGCGGTAGTTGAGGTCGGCCTGCTGCAGCTCGTACTCAAAGTCGGTCATGGCACGCAGACCCTTGACCACGGCTCCTGCCCCCTGTTCGCGGGCAAAATCGACCAAGAGGCCGGTGAAAGGCAGCACTTCGACGCCTTCAATATCACCAAGTGCCTCACGGGCCAGCGCCACGCGCTCGTCGAGCATAAACGTGGTGCCGACGCCGTTTTTGCCCTGCGACTCGGCAACGGCCACGATCACGCTGGGAAAGATGCGGCGGGCGCGGCGAATGACGTCGATATGGCCAAACGTGATGGGATCGAAGGTGCCCGGGACGATTACGCGGTTAATGGTGTCACTCATGGGCGTCCTCCAAAGGCGCATCCTCGTCATTGTCGCTGTCGTCGGCGTTGTCGGCCTCGTTCGTGGCCGACCAGCGCAGCAAGTCAACCGAAGTTATGCCGTAGCGCTTCTCGCGCACGGTCTCAAAACCGGTCGGGTGAGCGCCCGTATCGGCCGCGGCGTGTTCAAAGAGCGCGTAGGCGCCCTGAGCCAGCAAGTCCTGCTGAGCTAGGTTTTGCAGCAGCTCCTCGACCGGCTCAGCACCAAAAGCATAAGGCGGGTCGAGCAGGACCAGGTCAAAGGGACCGCCCGGCACGCGGCCGCGCGAAGCGCTTGCCAGCACGTCACCCGTCACCACGCGCCAACGCGCACGGTCACGGCAGAGTGACTCGATATTCTTGGTAATCAGACGAGCAGCGTTGCGATCGATCTCGAACGTGGTGAGCGAGCGGGCACCGCGCGAGAGCATCTCAATGCCCAAGGCGCCGGAGCCGCCAAAGGCGTCCAGCACGCGGACCTCGTCCAGATCGAAGTCGAATGCCGACATGACCATAGATGCGCACGCCTCGCGCACGCGATCGGTCGTGGGGCGGGTGACATCGCGACCACGGGGCTCCTCGATCTTACGACCGCGCCATTCGCCGCCGATGATTCTCATCCTCCGCTGACCTCCTTAAAGATGTGTCGATACCGCATGGCGACCGCATCGCGTAGAGGGCGCGTCGCCACGGAGTCAAGGTTGCAAGCATACCGCAAGAGCTCGACCGCGTCCAAATGGGCCCACTCGATCAATTCCTCGTCGGCATCGAGGTCAACAAAGCGCAAGGTCACGCCGCCATGCTGGCGGTAACCCAGGATTTCGCCCTCGTGGCGCAGACGCAGGTCCATCTGGGCGAGCGTAAAGCCGTCCGAGGTCTTCTCGAGCGACTGGAGGCGGTCTTGCGCCGCCGACGCGCCGCCGTTGCCCTTGGAGTGCGTCATGACCAGGCACGTACCCGACACGCTGCCGCGACCTACGCGCCCGCGCAGCTGATGCAAGGCCGCCAAACCAAAGCGCTCGCCATTCTCGATGACCATGACGGTGGCGTTGGGCACGTCAACGCCCACCTCGACCACCGTGGTCGAGACGAGCACATCGATCTCGCCACGCTTAAAGGCATCGATGACCCGGTCCTTCTCCCCCGCCGGCATGCGGCCGTGAAGACGCTCGATGGAAAGCCCCGGTAATGCCAGACGAAGGCGTTCGAGCTCGGTCGCCGTGTCATGCAACGGCACGGGCACGGTCACGCGGCCTTCGTCGTCGCGAGCGATGCCGGGTACGTCTTCGAGCTCATCGGCCGAATCGCTCGGCTCCACGAGCGGACAGATCACGTAGGCTTGCTGCCCCTTTTCATGCGCCTCTCGAATGGCGCCATAGGCCAGGTCGCGACTCGACTCGGTGAGGACGCGCGTCGTCACGCCGGCACCCGGAACGGGACGATGGCGGATGATGCTCGTATCCTGGTCGCCGTAGACCGAAAGCGCCAACGTGCGCGGGATGGGCGTCGCCG
>CALGKS010000223.1 GCA_937930475.1 uncultured Collinsella sp.
ATGTGTATAAGAGACAGATATCAAGATGGTTATCATCTCCGCCCTTGTCGCGGTAATCTGTTCTCGTCTTCGTGGTACAGTTGGTGCGCTTGGGTTTTCGATTTCAACAGGCTTGGTAATCTGGGGTGTGGTCGATGCGGTAATGCTGACCAACCAGATCAAGGTACTCGACAAGCGCGCGATGGATATGACGCGCGCCCGCGACGCTGCCGCCAAGATCGCTGCCGAGGCACAGGAACTGTAACGACGCCGGATTCGATGGGAAGGTCTAGAGATGGCACAGGATATGCAGGACGCCGGTAACGTCTCCGCCGAGCTCGACGCCATGGTGTGTGACCTGATTGGTGCGTTCTTGGACGACCTTGCCGCCGGCGAGAATCCGGGCGTAGTTGTGGCGATCGAGGACGCTGCTTCCAACCGCTATCTGGCCGCGCTCGACGAGGATGGCGAGGAGGCATGCCTGGAGGCTGCCACCAACTTTATCTCCGAGCACAAGATGGGCCTTAAGGACGAGGGCCTGGGCCGTATCGCCCGCTATGCCATCGGCTATACCGGCTGCGTCGAGATTGACGGCGGCTACCATGACGCTCTACTCGTGAGCTTCTTTGAGACGACGCTCGAGAGCGGCTTTTCGGCATATGTGCTGTATGAGGGCATGGGCGCCGGCGATGGTTTTATGTGGAGCGACCCTGAACCTGCAGGTGAGGAAACCCCTCTCATCTAAAATCGCTAAAATAAACGAGTTTTCGGTAAAAGGCTCAATATTCCCGCTGAGCGTTGTATCGCTGGGCGGGCCGCATACGTGTGCCGTTTGTATATGGATAGAAGATAGGGGAACTACATGCGCGTAGACAATCTGAGGAACATCGCCATCATCGCCCACGTCGACCACGGCAAGACGACGATGGTCGATAAGCTCCTGCGTGCCACGGACGCCTTCCGTGCCAACCAGCAGGTCGAGGACCGCGTCCTGGACTCTAATGACCAGGAGCGCGAGCGCGGCATCACGATTCTCGCCAAGAACATCTCTATCGAGTACAAGGACGTCAAGATCAACGTCATCGACACCCCGGGCCACGCCGACTTTGGCGGCGAGGTCGAGCGCGTGCTGCGTATGGCCGACGGCGCCCTGCTGCTGGTCGATGCCTTTGAGGGTCCCATGCCCCAGACCCGCTTCGTGCTGCGTCACGCTATCGACACCGGCCTTAAGATCATGATCGTCATCAACAAGATCGATCGTCCGGGTGCCAACCCCGAGAAGGCCTACAACGACTGCCTGGACCTTATGGCCGACCTGGGCGCCACCGACGACCAGCTTGAGTTCGCCATGGAGCACGTGGTCTACGCCAGCGCCATGAATGGCTTTGCCCGCCTTGACCCCAACGACGGCAACATGGACATGTATCCGCTGCTCGATATGATCATCGACGACATGCCCGCGCCCGAGGTTGACGAGAATGCCCCGCTGGCCATGCAGTGCGTGACCATCGACCACTCCAACTTCGTTGGCCGCATCGGTATCGGTCGCGTGTACTCCGGCGCCATTCACCAGGGCGATCAGATTCTGGTCGTGAAGAACGACGGCTCCAGCGCCACCGCTACCGTCAAGCAACTCTTTACCTTCGACTACCTGGGCCGCACCGAGTGCCAGGAAGTCGGCGCCGGCGATATCGCTGCTGTCGTGGGTATTGACCGCACCGATATCGGCGATGTCTACACCGATCCCGAGAACCCTGTCGAGCTCGAGCCCATCGAGATCGACCCGCCGACCCTGTCCATCGTCTTTGAGGCCTCGACCTCCCCGCTCGTCGGCCGTGACGGCGACATCGTGGGCGCCCGTCAGCTTAAGGAGCGCCTGTTCAACGAGGCTGAGAACAACGTGACCATGAAGATCGAGGAGCTCGAGGACAAGAGCGGCGTCGAGGTCTCTGGCCGCGGCATTCTGCACCTGTCCGTCCTGATGGAGTCCATGCGCCGCGAGGGCTTTGAGTTCCAGGTCGGTCGTCCCCGCGTTCTGTTTAAGAAGGACGAGAACGGTAACAAGCTGGAGCCTGTCGAGCAGGCCGTCGTCGAGTGCCCGGACGAGTACTCGGGCAAGGTCGTTGAGGTCTTCGGCACCTCCGGCGGCATCATGACGAGCATGGATACCTCGGGCATCGTGACGCACCTCGAGTTTAAGATCCCGACGCGCGGCATCATGGGTCTTAAGAACCGCATTATGAACGTCACCCACGGCGAGGGCGTGTTCTACCACACCTTCTTGGAGTACGGTCCCTACGCCGGCGAGATCGGCAACCGTCAGAACGGCGCTATGATCTCCATGACCACCGAGAAGGCCGTTGCCTACGCTCTGGGTACGCTGCAGGAGCGCGGCCAGCTGTTTGTTGAGCCGGGTACCGAGTGCTACGAGGGCATGATCGTGGGCGAGCGCAGCAAGGCCGGCGACATGGTCGTCAACATCGCCCGTACCAAGAACCTGGGCAACCAGCGTTCCTCGACCTCCGACATCTCCGTCCAGCTGGTGCCGCCTCGCACCTTCTCTCTGGAAGAGGCGCTGGAGTACATCGCCGACGACGAGCTGGTGGAGATCACTCCCAAGAACATCCGCCTGCGCAAGCGCCTGCTCAACGCCACCGACCGCAAGAAGGCTGCCGTCCGCGCCGGCCAGGTCAACAAATAAGCGCAGGGGCTTATAACCGCCAATAAGAAAGGGCGTCGACCGCAATGGTCGGCGCCCTTTTTGGTGCAATGGGGTCAGGTTGCTTTGCAGCACCATAAATATGCCTGGCCCTTTTGTGGTGGTTGGCGGCTAGGCGGAGGGAAGGCCTGGCGTGTTGGGGGCCTGCTGCGGCTTGAGGCGAGCGTTGCGCCAGATGATTTGGATAACGTAGCCGAGCATAAAGACAAAGGCCACGCCGCTGATGAAGTCGCCGATGAGGGGAAGTCCCGTGAGGGCACCTGCGGCGATACCGCCGACGGCTGCCATGGCGTAGCGGTTCTGGTTATGTCCGGCCATGCGGGCGATTGCGCAGCCCGCAAAAGCGGTGGAGACCAGCGCGATGCCGATAACGCCGCACAAGAGGGTTCCGGCAAGCGACAGGCCAGCGATGGAGATAATCAGCAGTAGGACGGCGGGGACGATAGCGATCGTGCCCAGAAGACCGCTCACCCACAGGGGCGTGGGGTGCTGGTGGAGCATTCCGGCGGCGCTGGCGGTCGCTCGCGGAAAGACGAGCTCGAGCAGCAGAGCGACAAAGCAGGTCGAGAGGGCCGCGGCGACGATACCGCCGATGACATCGTTGGCGGTGGAAGTA
>CALGKS010000224.1 GCA_937930475.1 uncultured Collinsella sp.
GCGCCGCTTCGACGGCACGACGGACGCGGGCGACGGCACGGCTCACCTCATCCGTCTCGAGCAACGTTCCGTCAACCATGAGACGACGCACACCGGCATCGAGCAGCTGAGGAACCTGCGGCGTGAGGTCGATGGGGTAGGCATCGTACAGGCGAGAGCGGCCGTGGATGTCGGTGCGGACGGGCATGACCTTTCCGTCGATATTCTTGAGCGAGAGCTTGCGGGCACGCAGACGGCAGTTGACACAATCGTGGATGCAGCCGTTGGCAACCTGCAGAATGCAGTGTTCGCTCGTCATAACGCGCGGACGGCCAAAGACGGTGATGCCCAGAGCCGCGGGCGCGGCGGCGCCGAGCGAGGCAATCTCGTCGAGCGTGATCTCGGGCGAGAGCCAAAATGCGCCGGCTCCGCGCTCGGCAAGCGCCTCCATGCAGGGTATGTTGTGCACCGGCAGGCAAGAGCGAATCTCGGCCGTGGCGCCGGCATGCGCGGCTACGGCGAGCTCGGAGATATTGCCGACGGCGACGGTGGCTCCGGCATTGATCCAAGGATCGACGCGCTCGTGGTCGACGGCGCGGCAGACCTCGTCGAGTACGGGCACGATACCCTGCTCAAATGCATCGGCAGGGGAGAGTCCGACAGCCTCGAGCGCGTCGGTGGTCATATAGATGCGCGCGGCGCCCTCGGCGCGAGCCGCCTCGGCGGCTTCGAGCGTGGTGACGGCGGCGCAGATCTGCGGCTCATCGCGGTAATGCTCGGGCATGGCGCGCGTACATTTGTCGAGCAACGGAATCTCGAGCGTTTTCGCGCGCTCCTCGTACGGCGCCAGAATGGTCTCCTCCAATGCTTTACAGGCGGCGGCGCGCACCTTGTGCACGGCGGAGAAGCCCATGCCGCAGCCGGCGTCGAGCGAAACGTCAAAGCTCGCAGCCTCAAAGGGCGAGGAACCCATACGGCCCACATGCTCAACCAGGTCTGCCGCCTCGACGGCGCGAGTCTTGGCGGCCTCGACGGTGAAGCCTGTGGCGGTGGCGGCGAGCGCGGGGTCGTCACAGCAGGTGAGTGTAACGGTAAACGGCTCGCCCAGACGCGCCACGACGGACACATCAACAGCTCGGCGGCGCAGCACATCGCGCTTGAGCGCGGCGCCGGCGGCGTCGATGGCACGCTGACTGCGAATCACGCGGACGCGGCAGCCCTCGGGCATGCTGCGGGGCACGCGACATTCGATGATGTCGCCCGCGGCGGCATCATCGGCGGCAATGGTGGTCAGGAACTGGTCAAACTCGTTATCGTGGCGAAGCTCCAGCAGGTCGCCCTTGCCCACGGGCTCAAACAGCTCAATGCGGGCGATGGCGGCGCGGCGACGGCGGTCGTCGGGCTTGAGGCCGCGCACATCGCGGTTGGCCGGGCGGCTGCCCAGCACCGTGCCCACGATCTGGCCGCGGTTGTTGGAACGCTCGTAGCTCATCATCTCGTCGCCCGAGGTGCCGTCCTGATAGGCGTGCGTAAAGTCGCGGTTGAAGCAGCGCTTGAGCTGGCGCTGGCGGGCGGCTTCCTCGTCCTTGGCAACGGTGGCTCCGGATAGCATGTCGTCAATTTCGTGACGATACACATCAACGATGGAGTACACGTAATCGGGCGCCTTCATGCGGCCCTCGAGCTTGAGCGACGCGGCGCCGGCGTCATACAGGCGGCGAACAAGCTGTGAGGTGTTGGTATCACGCGGGCATAGCGCACGCTCGCGGCCGGCGGGGGAGAGCGCGCGACCGTTCTCGTCGATCAGCTCGTAGGGCAGGCGGCAGGGCTGGGCGCACATGCCACGGTTGGCCGATCGTCCCGCCATGGCAAAGCTCGAAAGCAGGCACAGGCCCGAGTAGCAAAAGCAGATGGCGCCATGGCTGAAGACCTCAAGGTCCACATCGGGCGCGACATCGTGAATGGCGGCAATCTCGTCGATGGAAAGCTCGCGCGAGAGGGTCACGCGGTCGGCGCCCTGCTCGCGGCACCAAAGGGTTCCGCGGTCGTCATGGATGTTTGCTTGGGTCGAGATGTGCGTCTCGATGCCGGGCATCGTGCGCTTGACCTCAAAGAACAGGCCCCAGTCTTGGATAATGAAGGCATCGGCGCCCAGCGTGGAGCAGCGATGGACGAGTTGCAGCGCATCGCCCATCTCGGACTGCTTGATGACGATGTTGACCGTGACGTAGACGCGCGACCCGGCTAGGTGTGCGGCGCGGCAGGCTTGCTCAAAGGCCTTGTCGGTAAAGTTGGTGGCCTTGCGGCGGGCGTTGAAGCTGCCCATGCCGCAATAGATGGCGTCTGCCCCGGCGGCGAGTGCGGCGGCAAAGGGCTCGGGCCCTCCGGCGGGCGCCAAAAGCTCGGGTCTGCGGTTGGTGGTTCGACTGGCGGTTGCGGTCATATCCTGCCTTTCAAAATGCTCAGATACTCAAAAGTATAGTGGCGCCGTCGCGATGGGCGATGCCCGCAGCCTAAGCAGGATAAAGTCTTCAGCAGCCCTTGCAGCAAAAATGATCCGTTTCCCTCCGTCCCCTATGGATTGCCTGATCCGATGGGGACGGAGGGAAACGGATCATTTTGAGCTTCACCGTCCGGTCGTGCCGTTCAGCGGCCGACAGGCGCCGTTGGGCGATAAATTATTCTCGCAACGTGATAATAATCTTGCATCGCGCGGAAACCTTGAGTACTATCCCAAATCAAGCGCGGTGTTCAGACCGAATTGTGCCTCCCGGTGCGAACGCCGCGCTCACGCTCTCTATCTGATCGTAAGGAGAAAAAAATGAGCAAGACCGTCGTGTCTTCCGATAACGCACCCGCAGCCATCGGCCCGTATTCCCCCGGCATCAAGACCGGCAACATGGTGTTCCTGTCCGGCCAGCTGGGCATCGACCCCGCAACCGGCAAGATGCCCGAGGGCGTCGAGGCCCAGGCTAAGCAGTCCCTTGCTAACGTCGAGGCGCTGCTGACCGCTGCCGGCGCCACCTTTGCCGATGTCGTCAAGACCACGGTCTACCTGGCCGACATCGCCGACTTCGCTGCCGTGAACGAGATCTACGCCTCCAAGTTCGAGGCTCCGTTCCCCGCGCGCAGCGCTTTCCAGGTTGCCGCCCTTCCGGCCGGCGGTCTGGTTGAGATCGAGGTCGTCGCCGCTCTCTAAGGCGTTGGCAACAACTAAACATGACATGCAAAAAGACCCTGCAGCGCGTGTGAGCTGCAGGGTCTTTTGTCAGGCGATGCGGCAAAATGATCCTTTTTCCTCCGTCCCCAAGGGATCAGCGGGTTAGCCTTCCTTGCGGACTTTTTGCAGGTAGCGGTAGACGCTGGGCTCCGAGATGCCCAGCGCGGTGGCGGCGCAGGCCACGGCACCCTTGAGCATGAACACCCCGTTGCCGTTGAGGTGGCGAATGACGTCCACGCGGTCGCTTTGACCAAGCGATGCTACATCCAGCCCGCGCGCGCTCAGCAACTCGGCAATGCTGCGGTCGATGAGCTCCTGTGTAGACTCCGAAAGGCTTTCGACCTCGATAGACGCGGGCTCTGCCTGTCTAGGCGCCGCGTCGAAGCACGCCATGAGCTGCTGCGCCATGGCGTTGATGGAGCGCACGGTCGAGAGGTCAGTGTTGACGCAGAGCATACCGACAATCTCGTCATTCTCGCGGATAAAGTACGTCGCCGACTCCAACGTCTTGCCACCGGCACCGCGCCCCTCGTAGCCCGTAATAAACGGCAGGTCACGATACTTGGCGTCGTGCATGATCTTGAGTGCCAGGTCGGTGGCGGGACCGCCGACCTTGCGGCCGCTCACGATGCCGTTGCGAATATCGACGATGGCGTGGTCGGGATCCGAGAAATCGTGCAGCACGATTTCGCTGTTTTTGCCGAGTATCTGCTCCAGGAAATCGACCATCGGCAAAAAGCGACTTACGGTCTCGTTCACGGGCAACTCCTTGGGGTGAAATCGGAAATGTTCATAACAATTTTTTATCATGGTAACACGCTGCTCATCATCTCGTATATCCGCAGGTACATTGCGTAATACAGACGAACGGTAGGAATTTAGCGGTAAACGGTTGACCAAAAGAAAAGTAAGATGTTATTTTGACCAGACACTTTCCTGACCTGCGGAAATGCGTTATCTCAGCTGAAGAATAGTCTGATAACAAAAAATTATTATTGAGAATGAGAATCATCTTTAATACGATATGCAACGAAGGCACAACCTCAACCCCGCACTGCGTCACAATAGAGCGTTAGATGCGAAAACAACTACTTCGAGGATTGGTGGTCAAATGACCCAGGAGACGGTTACGAACGGCACTGAAGCCCTGTTCACTCGTGAAGGCATGCCTCCCGTTAAGGAAATGATCCCGTGTGCCCTTCAGCACGTACTGGC
>CALGKS010000225.1 GCA_937930475.1 uncultured Collinsella sp.
AGGTGAGGGCCCTCAGTATCGAACGAGCCGGCAAAGCCATCGGACGCCGCGGCAAACGCCCCGACAGACGGCTCCCCCACCATTGCCACATCGCAGCCCTCAAAACCGCTCGAGAACGCATCCCCAAAGTCATCGGCAAACGCAACCAAACGATCTCCGGGGCGCACGACCCCCAGCTGCGACAGCGCCGCCGGCACATGCGAGGCCGCAACCAGTCGTGCCTCACGCGCGCCGGCCCTTGCAGCCCATGCCTCTTCCAACTGCCCTACGCCCATGCGGCACCGTCCCTTCAAAAACAAAAACCCACGGTGCGGGTGTTCCCCGCACCGTGGGCAACGGCTGCAGTATAGCGCCGATACACAATCAATCGCCTAGATGCTGAGCATGTGATAGGTCACGTTCGCGCCAGGAGCATCAACGGACAAGCCATATGCCTCAGGGTAGATGCGCGTCGAGAACACGAGTGCACCGTCGTTGACAAACACTTCGACAGAGGACACGTCACCAACGATACGGACGTTGCACACCTCGTCGACAGGCTCCCAGCGCACGGTACGGCCGCAGCCGGCAGAAGCGCGCCCCTCGTCAACAAAGCGCATCTCAAAGCGCGCGGGCAGCTCGCCCTCGGCCGGCATAAACGCCAGCTTCAGCTCGCCATCAACGGTCGCGGCAAACGCACCATCAACGTCGTCGACCCTAACATCAAAGCAGGTATCGCCAGCAACTTCCAGCGATCCCGCGCCCACGCGCACCGAGAGATAATGATGCTCGATCTCGCGCGCCGGCTGCTGCAGCACAACACCATCGGCACCAACCGTAAGCTCACGCGGCACCGTCAGACAGTGCTGCCAGCCCTCGGCAACAGTCGGATCATTGCCATAGGAACCATCGCTCGGCAGACCCATCCAACCGATCAGAATACGTCGACCATCTTCCGACATAAAAGTCTGAGGTGCATAAAAATCAAAGCCAGCATCCCATACAAGGAATTCACCAAGCTCATAATCAGAGCAGATATCTCCGTCGAGCGTAAAGTACCCCGAATGATACAGATTGCGTCGATCCCAATCGGAACCAACCAATCCCTGGGGGCAGACGGACAATACCCTAATGTCAGACAGCTCAAAATAGTCAGGGCACTCCCACATAAACCCAAATTGTTGGGCAGTCGTGATTCGGTTCTGCAGCTTCCAATCGGCAAGATTGTCAGAAGAAAACAGCAGGACCTCCCCCTGGTCAGAGAAGCAATTGGCACCATTAAAACGCTTGAACAGCTCCGTACGAGAGGAGACATACCCCTGAAGACGCTCATTCCCGGCATCGACACGACGACGTGCGCCCTGCACCATAAGATATCGTCCGCATGGAACGTCGGCGCACCAAACCTTTGGATCACGCACATGGCACGAAAGATCATTGGGATAATCGTCATTAGTCATGAGCAATTGCTTTACACCAAATGACGAATCATCCGCCGTATTAACCAAAATGGTATTTGCCTCACGACCGCTGTAAATATAGTCACAAGAACCGTCACCGCAGGGCAGCTTGACATTACCGGTATAAAACAACGAAACGATGCCGTCATGAACTAGCGCGGAGCCAGAATACACACCATGGCAATCGATAGATTCATCCGGTAGCAAGGCGGCGCCCAAGTCTTCCCATTTCATAAGGTCACGACTGATGGCATGTCCCCACATTTTTGAACCGTTGCCCTCAGCATCCGTGGGGCTATACTGATAAAAAGCATGGAATACCCCATCACGCTGATGAAGACCGTTTGGGTCATTGAGCCACCCGCACGGCGGCATTAAGTGAAACTTTTGAGCCCAGCGGTAAGAAACGTTCTTGGCATTTAGCTCGCAGTCTTCAACAAGTCGAAGCAAGTCTCTTGTGAGCGAATTGCTCATAAATAATCATCCTATCCCAGATGCAACGCACGGATGATGCAGTGCGCGCCATAGCCAAAAACAGCCATAGCGCGCAACGTGCATAGTGCCAATTGTCTTAGCAACCAATTCCAATTGGACGCAACATAACACCGTTATCGTCTAGCCACTTTTTCAAAGACGGAGACGACAGCGCGGCCTGATCTTTCATTCTGCCTTCACGCAACGAGGAGATCCCCATCAAGATCTCATCAAGAAAAGCAGGGTGAAACACTACGAACGTCTTCTCGTGGGTCAAAATTCCCGATTCACCACTCATCAGAAAATGAAGGGGGTCATACGAATCGTAAACCATGTTATTTGGCAAATCGGGCGCATAGATACATGAATGCTCTCTCAGGCTCGTAAGAGTAAAGTCAACGTAGGGGACTCCGATCCTTTTAGCGACCCTATTCAAGCCCTCATCAACGTGTGGCGTTCCCACGGAATGACAATCGATATAGGCCGGAAGCATTCCAAACAAGCCCTGAAACTTGTTTACCTGCGCCTGAGCTTCGGCTTCAATCTCATCCACATCGATTAAATCCACTTCCGAGGTTCGATAGCGCCTTGAAGGAAAGAAATTCCCTTCGTCGTCAACCAAACCGGAATTCAAAGTTGAGCTCGACACCGGTTTACCCGCGACAACATTCACGTGAAGACCGATCGATATGCCCTCATGAGCCGCAAGGGATCGTGCATCATCAGAACGAACACCGGTATTAACGATGACTCCGACTGAAGAAATGCAGCTATTTTCCAAGGCTCGCAGAATGCCGAGCGAACAACCCTGCGTCAAACCAAAATCATCGCATCGAACAATTAGCTCACTCAAAACAGACTCCTTGACACCGTTTCAGTCGCAACGATACTAGCCGAGCTCCTCTTCGGGCTTCTCGCCAAAACCAAGGGCCACGTGCAGGGCGGCGGTGCCAAAGAAAGCGATGGCGCAGCCAATGCAGTACATCGGAATATTGGTAGCCGTAACAATGGAGGGGAAACCACCGGCAGTAGACATCTCGCCACATCCAGTTGCAGCAACAAAAGCAGCAGCAACACCGGTCATCAGGCACATGATAACCATGGATTTACGGTAGCGCAGGGAGATGCCGTAAATAACTGGTTCGGTGATACCGCCAAGAAGGGCGGGAATAATCGTCGAGAATGCAACGGACTTGAGCTGAGGATTCTTGGCCTTAATGAACACACCTGTAGCAGCGCCAGCGGCTGCAAAAATCGTCATACCAAGCGCTGCCATTACGGGGTCGGACCCCAAAGCCGCGATGTTGGCGATCAAGACCGGGATGATAGCCCAGTGCAGACCAAACAGGACCACGAACATCCAGATGGAACCAAGGATAAAGCCAGCAGGAACAGGCATGGTAGCCATAAGCCACATCACAAAGTTGGACAGGGCCTGGCCAACGTAGAAACCAAAGGGGCCAACCAGAAGCATGGTCACGGGAACAACCACAAGCAGGCAAAGCGTAGGAACGATAACGACCTGTAGGTCCTTGTAAACGACACGCTTCAGCAGACTCTCGACAATGAACAGCAGGGTCGTCGAAAGCATCGCGGGGAACACCGTCGACGCATAGCTCATGAGCACCATCGGGAGACCCATAAAGCTGCTCATCTCGCCATTACCACCAAGGGCTGTAAAATTGGGCTCCAAAAGCGAAGCCGACACGGCAGCAGCCAGATACGGGTTGGCGCCGATTTTACGTGCCATCGACACGGAGAGAACGATCGGCAGGAAATAGAAAATGGAGTTTGAAGCTGCCGAAAGAACAGCATACGTACTGGAATTCGCCGCGAGACATCCCGTCATGGTGCAAATCGAAAGAATAGCCTTAACGATTGCAGCGCCGCAGAAGGCCGGAATGATGGGGGTAAAGCTACCCGAAATCACATCAAAGACCTTGTTTCCATAGAACTTAATGGCATTCAAAACGCCAGGCTCGCGCAAGGGCCCTTCAGTCTCATCATCCACAGCGCCCTTACCAAACGAAGTACCCAGAATACCGATGATTTCCTTATAAACACCCTCAACGGTAGGACCGACGATTACCTGATACTGAGTACCCATATCGGCAACGCCAAGAATACCGAGAGCCTCAAGCTCCTCCTTGTTGGCCTTGCTGTTGTCGACCAAATTGAACCTCAAACGTGTAGTGCAGTGCGTAACCTGCTTAATGTTGGACTTGCCGCCAACATACTCGATGATCTTCTTGGCATCAACCAAAGCTGCCATGAACGAACACCTCTCTCCCCTTACAACCGAACAAATTCACTGCGCCACAGGGGAGCCATCGTCTTAGAACCATCCCATGCTTGTTGTAAATCAAGCGCAATCAAACAGGATAATCCGATGGCTTTACCCGGGTCTTCCCCATGTGGCAGTAATTACTGTAATCGTTTTCAGTTTAACTGCAATCGTTTTCAGTCTGTTTCAGCCGCGAACGGTACAATTTCATCCGTAAACGGCAAATTTTCTCAATTATTTCTTGATAACATGCCCCAGTTGTATATGGCGCGGACCATCGGCCTTGTTTGAACCGGCCTTCATAAGGTCGAGCATCATATCCGCAGCGGTCTTCCCCATTGTTTTGGCTCCAAAATGCACCGTGACAATGCCACCAGTCACTGCACGTAAAAACTGATTGTCGCCAAAGCCAGAAACAAAACGAGCGGGCTCTTCGACCCCATGCTCCTTCAATGCGCGAATGGCTCCCGCCGCCATTGTATCGGTAGCACAAGAGATGAATTTAGGGACAAGATCCCCGCCAAGCAAATCTTGGGCACAGGCATAGCCGCCCTCAACCGTAAAAGGGCTTACGCGGTAGAGATGCATATCGAGCGGACGCCCCGCATCGTCGAGCCCGGCTCGAAAACCATCCTCGCGCAACTTACCGACCGAAACGTCCCTACGAGTCGCGCCGATATATGCAATCGGTCCGTCGCATTGGGCGGCGACATACCCGGCAAGATTGCGCGCCGCCTCAAAATCATCGTAGTAAACGCAGTTTTGCCCCTCAACGAGCTGTCCTGCCACAACTATTGGAACATGAGCGGACTCAAAGAACTCCGTATGCGCAGGCGTTAAAACCGTACCTGAAAGAACAATGCCGTCGACAGGATATGACTGGAAAAGCTCCAGAAAGGACACCTCGCGCGCCGGGTCGTTGGCAGTGTCGGCAAGAAGCATTTGGTACCCCTCAGCCTGAAGTCTTTCTCCAATGCCAGCGGTCAATCGACTGATGGACTCGGAGTTGATCTTAGGCACGATGACACCGATGAGCTTGGTGGAACCGGTACGCAGCGCGCGAGCCTGATTGGACCGCACGTAGCCGGTCTCTTGAATCGCCTGCTTAATGCGCTCGGCTTTATCGGCCGAGATATATCCACCATTGAGATAACGCGAGACCGCAGCGTTCGAAACGCCCGCCAGCTCGGCGACATCCTTCATACGTACCAAAAAGCACCCCTGACAACGAATTCATAAGCACCATGATACCCAACTATCCATGGTATTCGCCGTTGTACTGAATCAGCGTGAGGTCCTCAACGCCGTCGAGGGCGCGAACCGCATCTGCGTACGGCATATCCACGCCGTCCGAGAACACCTCCACGGCCATCTCGACCTTGTCGCCGCGCATGGTCTTGGACTTCACCGTAAACTTGGTGCGACCAAAGGCGCGCACGATATCGTCGCCCGTGGTCTGCCCCGTATAGTGGATGACCATCATGTACACACGCGCCTTGTCCTGGTGGCTCGCAAAGCCGGCGATCATCACCACGATGACCACCGCCGTCAGCCCCACGAGCGCATACATGCCGGCGCCCGCCGTAATACCCGTGGTAATAGCCCAAAACAGATACAGCAAGTCGAGCGGGTCCTTCACCGCCGTACGGTAACGCACGATGGACAGGGCACCGACCATACCGAGCGAGATGACCACGTTAGTCGAGATCGCGAGCGTAACCATACACGTAAGCACGCACATGCCCACGAGCGTCACGGCAAAGCTTCGCGAGTACACCACGCCGGTAAAGAAACGCTTGTACACGTAATAGATCAGGATGCCCATGGCGAGTGCCACGAGCAGCGAAAGACCGATCTTGGCAGGATCGACCTGGCCAAACGCCTCCAAAACGGAGTTCTTAAAGAAGTCTCTGGTGCTCATGGTCTAGATATCCCCTCGGTTCTCAAAATCCGATTCCCAGTAATTAAAGCCGCGCAGATAGGCGGTCTTTTCGTAGCACAGGCAGTACTTGGAGACCGCCGTGAGCTCCGCCGCGCCCGGCGGCACCATATCGCGCACAAGCTGCGGGCAAAACTCCGTAAACTTGACCTCCATCACCAGCTTGCCCGGTTCCAACACGGGCAGCGCGGGCAGGGTCGCGTCAAAGATATCGAAGCTTCCCACCGCGGCGCGCACATTCATGTCAAACGTGATGCGCACGGTGCCCTCGTCCATCACCCACGGCTCACGCTCGTAGTCCACGATGGTCCGCGGGCGCATCATGTTGCAGATGCACTCGATGTAGAACTCGCGGCAGAGCTGGTGCGGACTGTGCAGCAAAAAGTCGTAGTCGCCAGCCAGGATCTGCTCAAACTCACCACGCGTGAGCGGCGCGTCCTCTTTATAGATCCAGCTGCCGTACTTCTTTTTGCGCTCGAGCTTGATCACCTTATCGCTGCCGTTGTAGATGCGCACGCGATACTTCTTGCGCATGAGGATACCGGCGTCCTTTTCCTCGTAGGCCGAGTTGCAGTAGTCGTCAAAGTACAGGCTGCGAATGGTGTAGCCGCCCGCCTGCGCGTGCTTGTCCAGCTTAAACACCGGGGCCATGCGGCAGGCAAGCGCGGCATGCTCACCCTCATTGATGAGGTACTTGAGCTCGTGGCGGTAGCGCTCCTGCGTGGTGCGCACGGGTGGTGCCGCCAGGCGCTCAAGCAGCGCGCTAGCCCTCCTCATACGTATCCCCCACGACCTTGCCGCCATCCTGCACGTAGAAGCACAGCATGCCGTACTGCTTGCCATCGTCGGTCACGTAATAGTCAAACGCATCCTGCGTATAGCCATCGGAGTTGGTGGCACGTACGCGCACAAAATACTGGCCGGTATCGGGCGCGTCGCAGGTCACCTCGGGCAGCAGCACGTCCTCGGCCTTAAAGATCACGTCGGTAATGGCGTAATCGCGCGCCAGCTCCACGGTATAGCGAATGTCGCGCGCCTTAAAGTCGTACGAGGCATCCCAGTTAACGCGCAGCTTGCCGTTATCGATCTGCGGCATGCCAATGAAGAACGGCATAGGCTTCTTATAGCTCTCACGGAAGCTCTGGTAGTTCTCCTCGATCTCGGACGGAATCGCCGCGGCAATCTGCTCGTATTCGTCCTTGGTAACGGGCAGATTCTCCAGATCGGGCGCAGCAAAGACGAGCGGCTCGGTCACCTCGCGATAATGCTTAATCATCTTGCCCAGACGCTCTTCGGTCAGGTACGAGCGCAGGTCCTTAACGGCATCGTCGAGCTCGTTGCGGAACGACTTGCTGCGCAGCGCACGATTGAACAGCACGTTGCCCCAGTAGTTGCTTACGCCGCGCTCCCAGCTCGCATAGTCCGAGAACCCCGTCAAGCTCAACTCGAGCTTGCGCAGCATGCCGTCGTTATCCCAATCCAGAATGTACCAGGTATTGGAGTTGAGCGGGCTGTACAGATAGCAGTTACGGTTCTGCGTATCGCAATTGCCCGTCAAGATCTGAAACGCCATCCAATAGACCAGGTTTTCGGTATCAAAGTAGGTCGCGAGTACGTCGTCAATCTTTTGCGAATCGTCGTTGAGCGAGTCGAGCATCTCAATGAGCTTGGTATGGTCCGAGTCACCCTTAATCTCGAGCATGCCCTCAAACGCCGCCTGGTTATAGCCAGGGTCATCCGCCAGCTTGATGGTGTCTTCGGAGCGGTGGAAATCAAAGCTGTTCACCTTATACAGGTGCCCGTTCTTGTCCAGGCCATGGGCCTTGAGCGCCGTCTTGTTGAGCTGCTCGACCTGTGTAAACAGTCCGTAGTCCTCAAAGGTATCGTTGGACTTTTCGGTCTGGTCGCACACCCACAAGTGCACAAACTGCGTGCGCAGGCCCATCATCTGGGGAATCCCGCGAATCAGGTCATAGGCCATCTTGTTGCGAAAGCGCATGCCCTCGCCCATGTGCTTGTTAAGCGCAATCGCGCGCTGCTGACGCCAGGTACCCTTGCCCTTTTTGAGCTCTACCTTGTAATTCTTTTGCGTGTAGGTGCTCGACGTCTGGCCGCGAACCTGCACCGTGGCATTGGGCGCCTCTTCGCCATAGCCCACCTCGCCAGCCATCGGGCCCTTATCATCGCCTGGCTGCAGCAGGCCCATAACCTGATAGCGCGTCACGCCCATGTCGGCATAGTCGTAGACCGAGTACGTGTTGATCTCGGCCCACGAATGGTCAGTGTTCTCGGAGCTGTTGCCGCGCGAAACCGTCAGGTACATGCACACAATGCCCGAATCGTCGTAGACCTCGTAGAGATCATCCTTGTCGCGCAGGTGCTTGTTTTCGCTGGACGCATCAGCCTTTTTAATCTTGCCTTGCTTCTTGGTCTTCTTAGTCGAGGATTCGTCCTGCGAAGAACAGCCCGAAAGCAGCAGCGTGCCGGCAGCCGCCTCGATCAGGCGGCGACGCGATATCATCCTATCGGTCATCAGGACCTCCCCAATGGTTGCGATACACACGAACCACTGTGCGCTCAAACGCACCATGCGGCTCGCCCTCTAGACGCAGCTCCTCGTAGCGTTGTTCGGCACGGTCGAGCAAGCGGCCCAGCTCCGTAAAGCGGCCCGTCTTGTCGGTCGCCACAATGGGCTGCTGACTCAGGATACGATACGGTAAGTTGGCAGTATAGGTATCGAGCCGCATCAGTGCCACAACAAAAAACAGCGCCGCGCCCAGCAAAAAGCCAAAGCCATAAAACTGCTGCGGAAAGAACAGCGAGACGATAGTCGCCAGCCCCGCCACGCCCGCAAACAGCCCGGAGGCAAGCACGGCGCCCTTGTAGTCGGTAAAGTACAGCAAGATCAGCAGGATCGTGTTTCCCACGGCATACAGGCCATAGCCCACGCACAGTGTACGGAAATACCCGTGCATCAGGTTGTTGAAGCCCAGCGGCAGGGCCGAGAGCA
>CALGKS010000226.1 GCA_937930475.1 uncultured Collinsella sp.
CCTTCCGCGCCGAAAACTCCAACACCACGCGCCACGCCGCCGAGTTTTGGATGATCGAGCCCGAGATGGCCTTTGCCGACCTTAACGACTACATGGATAACGCCGAGGCCATGCTCAAGTACGTCCTTAAGGACGTCATGGCAACCTGCCCCGACGAGCTCAATATGCTCAACAAGTTTGTGGACAAGGGTCTGCTCGAGCGCCTGGACCACGTGGCAAACTCCGACTTTGCCCGCGTCACCTATACCGAGGCCATCGAAATCCTGGAGCAGGCCGTCGCCGCCGGTCACAAGTTTGACTATCCCGTGAGCTGGGGCATCGACCTGCAGACCGAGCACGAGCGCTTCCTGACCGAGGAGCACTTTAAGCGACCGACTTTTGTGACCGACTACCCGGCCGAGATCAAGGCGTTCTACATGCGCATGAACGAGGACGGCAAGACCGTCGCCGCCGCCGACTGCCTGGTTCCCGGTATCGGCGAGATTATCGGCGGCTCCCAGCGCGAGGAGCGCCTGGATCTGCTCGAGGCCCGCATCAAGGACCTGGGCATGAATCCCGAGCAGTACAAGTACTACCTTGACCTGCGCCGCTACGGTTCCTGCAAGCACGCCGGCTACGGTCTGGGCTTCGAGCGCTTGGTCATGTATCTGACCGGTGTGGGCAACATCCGCGACGTCCTGCCGCACCCGCGCACCGTGGGCAACGCCGACTTCTAATCGCCACAGCGCCACCAAACGCGTTCCAGCGCATCACGCCAGCGCCTCTCGGCAAGCCGAGGGGCGCTTTTTTCAACAGCATCCGTCAAGCTTTTGGCAAGTTTTTGGTCAGTTGGGCAGGGCTGTTGAAAACTCGACCCGCCGCTTGCCGACGGCTACCGACCGCCCAGGGCGTCCTGCGCCCCTGGGAAAGCCCCGCGTCCTAGGCTCCATACCGTCGCCACCCAAAACGGAAAGGACGTGGGCGCCATGACCGAAACCGCTGTTGAAACTTACGAGACCACGACGAGGGGCGCCGCCTCGATGGCAGCCTATCGCGCCGTTCGCATCCTGCAACTATTGAGCGAAAACACCGGTGAGGACAAGGCCATGCTTTCCGATGAGTTGATCCGGCGCCTCGCCCATCCCGA
>CALGKS010000227.1 GCA_937930475.1 uncultured Collinsella sp.
TTTGGGCATACAATTGCTATTGGCTTGCTGCGGTGAAGGCTCGTCCGCTCCGCAGCTATTTCTACAGTTAAAGGAGTATGTATGTCCGTTGAGGTCATGAGGTCTGTGATCGATGCTGCCGAGGGTCGCGTGCCCGTCGACACGCTGTTTACCAATGCGCAGATTGTCGACGTATATGGCCAGCGCGTGGCACCCGGTAGCGTTGCCGTCAAGGATGGCGTAATCGTCGGCGTGCTCTACGACGGTCGCGACGATGCCGCCGGCACCTACGAGGCGGCTGAGGTCATTGACTGCCAGGGTCGCTATATCGCCCCCGGCTTTATCGACGGACATCTGCATATCGAGTCCTCGAACATCCGTCCCGCCGAGTATGCGCGCATGGCGGCGACGCGCGGCACCACCACTGCCATCGCCGACAGCCACGAGATCGCCAACGTTTCCGGTCTGGACGGCCTGCGCTTTATGATCGAGGACGGCCGTCGCGCGCCCATTTCCATCAAGTACATGATGCCCTCGTGCGTGCCCGCACTGCCCGATGAGCAAGCGGGCGCTGTGATTACCGCCGCTGACATGCAGGCGTTTTTTGCCGAGCATCCGGGCGATGTCTTCGGTCTGGGTGAGATGATGAACCTGCCGGGCGTCTTTATGGCCGATCCCGAGACCTGCGCTCGCATCGATGCTGCCAACCAGACGCCGTCCAAGCAGGTCGACGGCCATGCGCCGCTCGTTGCCGGCAAGGACCTCAATGCCTATGCCGCGGCGGGCATTATCGCCGACCACGAGTCGACGATTCCCGAGGAGGCGCTCGACAAGCTGTCTCGCGGCATGTATGTCATGCTGCGCGAAGGTACGTGTAGCCACGACCTGGCCAACCTGTCTCCGATGCTGCTGGAAAACCCCGCTCGTGCCCGCCGCTGCTGCTTTGCGACTGACGACCGCGCTCCCTCCGATGCGCTTTCGACCGGCATGATCGACAATGCCTGCCGCGTGGCTATCGAGGCCGGTATTGACCCCGTGGTTGCCATCTCTATGGCGTCTCTGTCTACGGCTGAGGCATTTGGCCTGGACCACGGTTGCCGCGACCCACACGAGCTACGCGGCGCAATTGCCCCGGGCAAGCGTGCCGACCTGCTGGTGCTCAACGACCTGACGTTTGCCACGGCTCCGCATCGCGTGTATGCCGCCGGTGCTTTGGTGGCGCAGGACGGCACCTTTGTGGGCGAGATTGCACCCGAGATGGCCGAGGTTGCGGCCCTTGCCGATGAGCTGCGCGCCTCCGTTAAGCTGCCGAAGCTTTCGCTCGACGTGTTCGACTATGCCTTTAACCCGGGCGAGGCCGTGATTGACGTGGTGCCGGGTAAGGCCATCACGGGTATGGCTCGCCCCGAGAACGCCGAGGGTCTGCGCCGCATTATGCTGATTGAGCGCCATGGCCGCGGCGTGTCGCTGCAGGCCGAGGGCGCCGACGGCGACGGTCCCGCCGGCATGGGGCTTGTCGGCAAGCATATCGGTCGCGGCTGGGTGCGCGGCTTTACCATTACGGACGGTGCCATCGCCTCGACGATCGGCCACGACTCGCACAACGTGTGCGTGGTGGGCGACAACGCGGCCGATATGATGGCTGCCGTCGAGGCTGTTGGCCAGGGCGGCCACGTGCTGGTGCGCGACGGCGAGGTCGTGGCGCGCATTCCGCTGGCGCTCGGTGGCCTGATGAGCGAGGGCACGGCCGAGGATGTCGCCGCGCAGCACGATGACTTTATGGTCAAGGCGCGCGCCATGGGTATCGAGCCGCCGCTCGACCCCATCATGGGCATCATCTTCCTGCCCCTGCCGGTGATCCCGACGCTTCGCATCCGCCCCGAGGGCATGTTCGACGTCACCACCTTCACCTACGCCGACTAGTCATCGGGGATGTTCTTCAACGATTAGTCGTCGGGGACACTCTTTGACGTGTCGCCTGACGCCGCGACCATGAGGCCTCTGGCATGTGTGAGCTATTTGCTAGGTCCTTGTAACGTTTGCGTCCGCGAAGTCTTATTTGAGCTCCCTTTGGGTACGTTGGAATCGGATACACGTTCGATTCCAACAAGCCCGAAGGGAGCTTTTCTATGGTTAAACTGATTGCATCCGATATGGACGGCACGCTGCTTGACGAAAACGGCCAGGTGCCTCCCGAGACATACGAACTGGTTCTGGCGCTACGTGACCGTGGCGTGCATTTTGCCGCATCGTCAGGTCGTCGCTACGACCGCCTGTGCGAGTTTTTTGCACCCGTTCGTGACAAGATGGACTTTGTCGCAGCTAACGGTGCCCAGGTCTACGCCGACGGCAAAATGGTAGACCGCGAGGTGTATTCGCACCTGGCGATTCGAAAGCTCGCCCAGGCCGTCGCGACATTTCCCAATCTGCATCTTGCGCTCTTTGACCGAACCAAGTCCTTTTTGCTCGATGACGAGTGCAAGTTTGTGCGTGAGGTCGATAAAGACCTTCCCAATGCCGAGCGCATTTGGGAGCTG
>CALGKS010000228.1 GCA_937930475.1 uncultured Collinsella sp.
GCCGAGGGCACCGCGTCCGCCGAGGCCGAAGAGAACGCCCGCCCCAATCGCCGTCAGCACAAGCGCAACGACGAGCGCAACGAGCGCAAGGACGACCGCAACAACGACCGCCGCAACCGCCAGCGCGACCGCAAGCAGCGCAACAAGGAGCGCAACGCCGCTCCCACCGAGCCCACGCTTTCGCGCGAGGAGCTCGCGGCCATGAAGGTCGCCGAGCTGCGCGAGAAGGCCAAGGAGTTCGAGATCGAGACGGCCGGCAAGAAGAAGGCCGAGCTCGTCGAGGAAATCTATATCACCGCTGCGAAGGCCGAGGGCTTCCGCGACATCAAGGGCATTCTGCAGATTCGCCCGGACAGCTCCGGCATCATCCATGCCCACGGCTACATGAAGTCCAACGACGACGCCTTCGTTCCCGCTTACCTCATTCGCTCGGCGCGCCTGCGCACGGGCGACGTGATCGAGGGCTCGTTGCGTCCTTCGCGCGGTGGCGACAAGCGCGCCGGCCTCGCCAAGATCACGACCGTCAACGGCCTGGATCCCGAGCAGATCCGAAACCGTCCCAAGTTTGGCGACCTCACCCCGGTCTATCCCAATGAGCCGCTGCGCATGGAGCACGGCAAGGATTCCATCACCGGTCGCGCCATCGATATCGTGTCGCCGATCGGCAAGGGCCAGCGTGGCCTGATCGTGTCGCCTCCCAAGGCCGGCAAGACCACGATTCTCAAGAAGATCTGCCAGTCCATTTCGATCAATAACCCCGAGGTACACCTCATCTGCCTGCTCGTCGACGAGCGCCCCGAAGAGGTCACCGATATGCAGCGCTCCATAAAGGGCGAGGTTGTGGCCTCGACCTTCGATATGCCCGCCGACAACCATACTCGCGTGGCCGAGCTCGTGATCGAGCGCGCCAAGCGCATCGTGGAACTGGGTGGCGACGTCGTGGTGGTGCTCGACTCCATCACGCGCCTTGCCCGCGCTTACAACTTGGCCGCTCCCGCCTCGGGCCGAATCCTCTCGGGCGGCGTCGATTCGGCGGCCCTGTACCCGCCCAAGCGCTTCCTGGGCGCAGCCCGTAATATCGAGAACGGCGGCTCGCTCACCATCCTGGCATCCGCCCTCATCGATACCGGCTCCAAGATGGACGAGGTCATCTTTGAGGAGTTCAAGGGCACCGGCAATATGGAGCTCAAGCTCGACCGTGACCTGGCCGACCGCCGCATCTTCCCGGCTATCGACCCCGTCGCCTCGGGCACGCGCAACGAGGACCTGCTGGTCGACGAGCAGATGCGCCCGTTTGTCTTTGGTCTGCGCCGCATCCTCGCCGGCATGAACAATACCGAACGCGCGGCCGCGTCGTTTATCAAGGGCCTCAAGGGCACCAATACCAACCAGGAGTTCCTGGTGCGTTCGGCCAAAAAGCACAGCGACTACGAGCAGAC
>CALGKS010000229.1 GCA_937930475.1 uncultured Collinsella sp.
TTGGTTACGCGGCTCACGGCCTCTTCGTCGCCCTCGGATACGGCCGTGCGATAGCGGCGAAGCATACGGGTGAAGTCGAAGCCGTGGACCATCTCCTCGAGCGGGGCCAGTTGGGCATTGACGGCAGACTCGTCGGCATCGGCACACGAGGCGACCCAACGATCCAGGATAAGGTTGAGCGCACCGCCTTCGGGGCGCGTCTTGGTCGATATGTTGCGGATGAGCTCGCGGTAGGTGGCAAGGCCTTGTCCCTGGCCGCCCTGCAGACGGCGCTCAGGGGATAGGTCGGCATCGGCGACGACGAACCCCTCGCCCATGGCGTGCGTGCGGATGGTCTGGAGCAAAAAGCTCTTGCCTGCGCCGTAGCGACCGACTAGAAACCGGAAACTCGCGCCACCGTCGGCGATGAGACTCAGGTCGGTGAGCAGGGCGCGGATCTCGACCTCGCGCCCTACGGTGATGTAGGGAAGGCCGATGCGCGGGACCACGCCGCCCTTGAGCGAGTTGAGAATGACGGCGGCGACGCGCTTGGGCACGCGGGGTGCTGCGGATGCGGTATCACTCATGGTCTAGGTATCCTCTCACGTCTGCTTCGTAGTCCTCGATAATTTGCGGTCCTGCCGCGCCAAATTCAATTACGGTGTCACCCACCAGGTCAAAGAGCGCCTCATTGATGCTATCGACGAGCATGTCCTCGCTCTTGCCCGACTGTGCCACCGCCGAT
Source organism: uncultured Collinsella sp. (assembly GCA_937930475.1). Taxonomy (GTDB): domain Bacteria; phylum Actinomycetota; class Coriobacteriia; order Coriobacteriales; family Coriobacteriaceae; genus Collinsella. The sequence goes on from CALGKS010000229.1 coordinate 725, forward strand.
GCCATCTGCGCTGCGTTTTGCTCGAGGAGTGCTCGAAGATAGGCGTCTGCGGCGGGATCGAGTGCGGACGCGGTGTCTGCGGGCGTGGGCGTTGGTGCGAGGAGCGGGGCTACGACGCCAAACTGCTCGGTGGAGATGATCGGCTCGCTAGCCTCGTCCTGCTGCGTGGTCGTCGCGACTGGTTCGGCAATCGTGTCGGCCATGGGCTTGGCTTCCCGTCGTTCGGCAACTGCCACCTCGGCATCCGCAAGCGTGCCGTCCTCGCGCTCCTCGTCGATCAAAAGCGCCTCGCGCGTTTGTGCGGCGGCGCTCCGAATGTGCCCCAGCTGGCTCAGGTCGATATCGATCTTGACGGGCTGATGTGCAGCATCCCATGAAAGCCATGCTGTGATCTCTTCATCGATAATCTTAGCCAGATATTTGGGGACCCTCTCTTCCTTAAGGGTATGGCCGGGATCCAGTGCCAAGCGCAGACGCTGATCACAAGCGCGCATTATCTCACCGAGCTTGCTACTTTTTTGTCTGCTGCCGTGGATGCGCATAC
>CALGKS010000230.1 GCA_937930475.1 uncultured Collinsella sp.
GGCGACATCGGCACGAGCCCCATGTACACCATGAAATCAATCGTCGCCAACAACGGCGGCATCGGCACCGTCAGCGAGGACATGATCTTGGGCGCGCTCTCGCTCGTTATCTGGACCATGACGCTCGTGACCACGGTCAAGTACGTGGTAATCGCCATGAAGGCCGATAACCACAACGAAGGCGGCATCTTCGCCCTGTTCAGCCTCGTACGCAAGGTGGCACCATGGCTGATTCTGCCCGCTATGATCGGCGGTGCGGCACTGCTTGCCGACGGCATCCTCACCCCCGCCGTCACGGTTACCACGGCCATCGAGGGTCTGCGCACCATCGAATGGGGCCATGCGCTGCTGGGCGACGGCCAGACCAACGTCATCATCATTACCATCATCATTATCTGCGGTCTGTTTGCCATGCAACGCGCCGGCACCTCGTCAATCGGCAAGCTCTTCGGTCCGCTCATGACGCTATGGTTCCTGTTCCTGGCGGGCGCCGGTCTGTTCAACATGCTCGGCAACCTGTCCATCCTGCGCGCGCTCAACCCCATCCGCGGCATCATGTTCCTGTTCTCGCCCATCAACCATTCGGGCATCATGGTGCTCGGCTTTGTCTTCCTGTCGACGACCGGCGCCGAGGCGCTCTATTCGGACATGGGTCACGTGGGCAAGGCTAACATTTACGCATCCTGGCCATTTGTTAAGGCGGCCCTCATCCTTAACTATCTAGGTCAGGGCGCTTGGCTGCTCGCCAACAACTCCAATCCCCAGATGCTCGCGATGGATATCGTCAACCCGTTCTATATGATGCTCCCCGAGCCCCTGCGCCCCTTTGCCATCGTGCTTTCGGCCGTGGCGGCCATCATCGCCTCGCAGGCGCTCATCACCGGCTCGTTCTCGCTGGTATCCGAGGCCACGCGTCTCAACCTTATGCCGCACCTGCGCATCCACTACCCCAGCGACACCAAGGGTCAGCTCTATATTCCGCTCGTCAACAACATCATGTGGGTCGGCTGCATTTTCATCGTGCTGCTGTTCCAGAACTCCGAGCGCATGGAGAGCGCCTACGGCCTCGCCATTACCGTGACCATGCTCATGACCACGACGCTTTTGACGAGCTACATCGTCGGCATCCTCAAGCACAAGCTGGGTGCCTGCGTCTTCGCCCTGCTCTTTGGTGCCATTGAGCTGTGCTTCTTCGCTTCGTGCCTCACCATGTTCTTTGATGGCGGCTACGTCATGATCTTCCTGGCCGCGCTGCTGTTTGGCCTTATGTACGTGTGGCGCCGCGGCACCGCCATCGAGCGCACGCAGACGATTCTGCTGCCCGTCTCCAAGTACATCGATCAGCTCAACCGCCTGCGCAACGACGAGACCTATCCCGTGCTCGCTGACAATCTGGTATTTCTCACCAACAGCCCCGACCCGCTCACGCTCGACCGCGACGTGCTTTATTCCATCCTGGACAAGCACCCCAAGCGCGCCAAGGCATATTGGTTCATCAACGTGCACGTTACCGACGAGCCCTATACGCACGAATATTCCGTTGAGACCTTTGGCACGGACTTCCTGTTCCGGGTGCGCTTGGACCTGGGCTTTAAGGTCAATCAGCGCATCAACGCCTACCTGCGCCAGATCGTTGGCGACCTGATGGCATCGGGTGAGTTGCCGCCGCAGCATCACACCTACTCTATCTACGAGACACGCGGCAACGTGGGCGACTTCCGTTTTTGCATGCTGCGCAAGATGCTTGCCCCCGAAACGGACATCAACCGCAACGACCACCGTGTGATGGCCATCAAGTACGCCGTCCGCCGCGCCTGCGGAAGCCCGGCACGTTGGTATGGTCTCGAGAACTCGGCCATCATCATTGAGTACGTACCGCTCTTTGCCCGCATGCGTCCGGCAGTCAAACTCATTCGCACCCAGGTGCCGCTCGAGATCCTGATCGAAGAGGCCGAGGAAATGGAAGTCGACATCTTCTCGGACGACCTGGTCAACGGCAACGAAGCCGGCAAGAGTATGAACGTCGATCCCACCGAGCTGCTCGAGAGCGTCGCCGATACGCCCGAGCAACAGCAACTCGACGGACTCGAAAGCACCCAGCTCAACGACGCCAACTTCTAACACGCCACCAGCCATTGACGACAACGGTCCCGCATCTCATGGGAGATGCGGGACCGCTTTGCATTGCAGTAAAGCTAACGGCTACGAACGACGCGGCTCGGGAACCACGAGCCTATCGGGGCTCGCGCCCTCGGCATCCATCAGGCTCACGTAGCGAATCGACGGATCCCCATACATCGCGTAGTAATAATTGCCCGTGCGCGCGCTAAAGCATCCGGTATAGATAGTCTTCTCGAACTTGCCATCGCCCATCCTGGACGCCCCCTCAATCATCACCACGCCCTCGAGTGAACGGAACATGCGGACGACGTTTTCGGTCTCGCTCTCCTTTTGCGGGTAATTGGCATTGAGGTACGCCGCCTTTACAAAACGGCTCGGCGAATAGCAGTCACCCGGAATGCCGCGCATGCCGGCACCCGCGCCATAGGGCTTGAGCTCGGCGCCACGCCATGTCGCCGTCTGCGGAAAATCGCTTGTGGCCGTGATATAGGTGCGCAGGTTTTCCATGTGCCACGGGAAGGTCGGCTGGTTGGCAAGGGTGTCGACCGGATTGTCGTATACATGCAGGCCGTCAGCCATCATCTCGACCACGATGCTGCGCTGGCTGTCGCCGATAATCCAATGGAGCAGCGACACGCCCAGCCCCTCTCCTGCAGATTTGGCAACAATCACCGTATCGCGCAGCGCAGCCTCGACCTCGTCGACCGTCGAGAACGTCGCTGCCACCCACAGGGGAAACTCATAGGCCGCGATATTG
>CALGKS010000231.1 GCA_937930475.1 uncultured Collinsella sp.
GCGGGGCGCGTGTGGAGCCGAGCCTTAACGTGGCTGCGGGCCTGTCGCTCACGTGCCCCGCATGCGGCCGCGAGTTCTACGCGCCGAGTGCCGAGGACCTTGCCTTTAACAGCGGCGGTGCGTGCCCTACCTGCGGCGGCACCGGTGTCATGCGCGAGGTAGACGAGGCGAGCCTGGTGCCCGACGAGTCAAAGACCATCAACGAGGGTGCGGTGCTTCCCTGGGGCACGCTCATGTGGGACCTGATGAAGCAGGTGGCCGGCGAGATGGGCGTGCGCACCGACGTGCCGTTTAACCAGCTCACGCCTCAAGAGCGCGACATCGTGTTTCACGGCCCGGCGGTTAAGAAGCACATTCTCTACGTTCCCAAAAACGGCGAGGGCGCCACGCCGCTCGACTTTACCTATTACAACGCCGTCTATACCGTTGAGAATGCGCTCGCCAAGGTTAAGGACGATAAGGGGCTTAAGCGTGTGGCTCGCTTTTTGCGCGAGGGACCATGCCGTGACTGCGCCGGCACGCGTCTCTCCGAGGCTGCGCGCCAGCCCCAGGTGCGCGGTATCAATCTGGCTCAGGCCGCGGCCATGACGCTTGGTGATGCGATCGAGTGGGTGCGCGGGGTGCCCGCATCCTTGCCGGCCGAGATGCGGCCCATGGCGACGGATATCTGCGATTCGTTTTTGAGCACGGCTCGTCGTCTGGTCGACCTGGGTCTCGATTACCTTTCGCTCGATCGCGCCGGTGCCACGCTCTCCACGGGTGAGCGCCAGCGCGTGCAACTCGCCCGCGTGGTGCGCAACCGATCGACAGGCGTGCTCTATGTGCTGGACGAGCCCTCAATTGGCTTGCATCCTGCCAATGTCGACGGCTTGGTGGGCGTAATGCGCGACCTGGTGGATGACGGCAATACCGTGGTTGTTGTCGACCACGATACACGTGTGCTGGCGGAGGCTGATTATCTGGTCGAGATGGGCCCCGTTGCCGGAGCAGGCGGCGGCAACGAAATCGCCGCTGGTACGGTAGACGAGGTCGAACAATCGCAGGGCAGCCGTATCGCGCCGTTTTTGCGCGCCGAGCCCAAGCGCTTGCGTCCGCAGGTGACTGACGACGAAATGTTCGACCAGGGCCACATCCGCATGGCAACCGATACCATTCATACCGTCAAGCCGCTCGAAGTCGATATCCCGCGCGGCCGCCTTGTCGCGGTGACGGGCGTTTCGGGTTCGGGCAAGACGACGTTGGTGCTCGAGACGCTCATCCCGGCGCTTAAGGCGCAGGCAGCTGGCGAGCGCTTGCCACGCCACGTGCGCTGGATCGATGCCGAGGGCATTGCGCGTGCCAACCTGATTGACGCCACGCCCATCGGTGCCAACGTGCGCTCGACGGTGGCAACTTATGCCGACATCCATGATGAGCTGCGCCGCGCCTTCGCCCGTACGCCCGAAGCCAAGGCAGCCGGCTACAAGGCGGGCGCCTTTAGCTATAACACTGGCGCCTTGCGCTGTCCTACGTGCGACGGCACGGGATCGATATCGCTCGACGTGCAGTTTTTGCCCGATGTCGAAATCGTCTGCCCGGCATGTCGCGGCTCACGTTATGCAGACGCGGCTTCGCATATCCATCGCGAGGGCAAGGACGGGAGTCTGCTTACGTTGCCGCAGCTCATGGACATGAGTGTGGACGAGGCCATCGACGCCACGGTGGGGCTCAAGAAAGTTCAGACGCGCTTGCAGGCCTTGCACGACCTTGGCTTGGGCTATCTTACGCTCGGTGAGCCCACGCCGGCGCTTTCGGGTGGCGAGGCGCAGCGCCTTAAACTCGCGAGCGAGATGGGCCGCGTGCAGGACGATGCCGTATTCGTGTTCGACGAGCCCACGAT
>CALGKS010000232.1 GCA_937930475.1 uncultured Collinsella sp.
GTATTAGACCTCGCTATCAGCTGTCCCAAAGATCAGACCGCACCTCCTTCACGCCACGCAAAACCTGCCTTTTCTGCCCCTGCCCGCCTCCGCGTCACCCAAAAACTCATCCAACATTAATCTTGGCTCAAGAATCGCTTAATCTATAACCTGCACTATAGAGTTCGACCAAGGGCGGGGCGGCGCCGCGCAACGCAGGCCGCCGAACGCAACGCTCGCGCCCGGGCAGATCGCCCGGCGTCGCGCCCATCGAACGAAAGGACAGGTCATGGACGACCTCGAAAAAGTTGAAATCATCCGCACCAAGTGCAACGTGAGCTACACCGATGCCAAGGCCGCGCTCGACGCCGCCGACGGCAACGTTCTGGATGCCATCATTTGGCTCGAGTCGCAGGGCAAGACCCAGACCACGTCAGCGCACGCCGCCACCGAGTCCGCGCCGGTCGACGAGCCCTCGGCCGAGATGGTCGCCGCACAGGCCGCCTACGAGAAGTCGAGCGAAAAGACCGACTTTTCCAAGAAGATGGACAGCGTGTGGGAGTACCTCAAAAAGCTCTTCCGCCTGAGCCTGGACACCAAGTTTATCGCCACGCGCCGCGACGCCATCATCCTCAACATCCCCATCCTGATTCCCATCGTCGCCCTGTTTGCCTGGGGCGCCACGATATGGCTGATGCTGCTTGGCCTGTTCTTTGGCATGCGCTACCGCATCGATAGCGACGGCGACGTGCCCGGCAGCATCAACAACCTGATGGACAGCGCCGCCAATACCGCGGACGACATCAAGCAAAATCTGAACGACGACAAGTAATCGCAGACGGGGGCACGTATGGCACGAATCCTGATCGTAGAGGACGAGGAGAAAATCGCCCGCTTTGTGACGCTCGAGCTGGAGCACGAGGGCTACCAGGTGGAACACGCCGCCGACGGCCGCACCGCCGTGGACCTGGCGCTGGAGCGCGACTACGACCTAATTCTGCTCGACGTGCTGCTGCCGCAGCTCAACGGCATGGAGGTGCTGCGGCGCGTACGCAAGCACAAGGATGTGCCGGTGATCATGGTCACCGCGCGCGATGCCGTGATGGACAAGGTGGCAGGGCTTGACGCCGGTGCTGACGATTACCTGACCAAGCCGTTTGCGATCGAGGAGCTTTTCGCACGGATCCGCGTGGCGTTGAAGCGCGCTGAGGCCGTACGGGCGGCTTCGGGTGTTGGCGGCGTTGGGGCCGGGGAGGGCGCTACGGGTGCCGCTGCGGTGCCCCCGGTCAGCGCCTCGACCCAAGCCTCTGCCATGCCCTCTCCCGCTGCGCTCACCGTGGGCTCGGTCGCGCTCGACCCCGACCGCCGCGAAGTCACGGTCGGCGGCTCGCCCATCGCGCTCACGGCCCGCGAGTTTGACGTCCTCGCCCTGCTTTTGGCACACGCCGGCACCGTGCTCACGCGCGAGCGCATTGCGCACGAGGCGCTGGGCTACGAATACGTGGGCGACACCAACAACGTCGATGTACACATCGCGCACCTGCGCGCCAAGATCGAGGACGCCGGCGGCGCCCGCATCATCCAGACCGTGCGCGGGGTGGGCTATGTCTGCCGCGCGTAACGC
>CALGKS010000233.1 GCA_937930475.1 uncultured Collinsella sp.
TGATGACGGCGTGGCCGTACTGACCGCGACCACCGGACTGACGGACGAACTTGCCCTCAGCCTTCTCGACGTCGTGACCAGCGGTCTCGCGGTAGGCAACCTGGGGCTTACCAACGTTAGCGTCAACCTTGAACTCACGGAGCAGACGGTCGACGATGATCTCGAGGTGCAGCTCGCCCATGCCGGCGATGATGGTCTGGCCGGTCTCGTGGTTGGTGGACACCTGGAAGGTCGGGTCCTCCTCGGCGAGCTTGGTCAGAGCCAGGGACATCTTGTCCTGCTCGGCCTTGGTCTTGGGCTCGATGGCAACGTCGATAACGGGCTTAGCGAACTCGATCTTCTCGAGGACGATCTCCTTGCCCTCGGCGCACAGGGTGTCACCGGTGGTGGAGTTCTTGAAGCCGACGCAAGCGACGATGTCGCCAGCGGCAGCGTCGTCACGGTCGATACGCTCGGCGGCGTTCATCTCGAGAATGCGGCCGAGGCGCTCGCGCTGACCGTTGGAAGCGTTGACCACGTAGGAGCCGGACTCGGCACGGCCGGAGTAAACGCGGACGTAGGTGAGCTTACCGACGAACGGGTCGGTCATGATCTTGAAGACCAGGCCGGAGAAGGGCTCGTCGAAGGAAGGATGACGCTGGATCTCCTCGCCGGTATCCGGATCGGTACCGGTGACGGCCTCGACGTCGAGCGGGCTGGGCAGGTAGTCGACGACAGCGTCGAGCAGCTCCTGAACGCCCTTGTTCTTGTAGGCGGAGCCCACGAAGACGAGGTTGAGCTCGTTGGCCAGAACGCCCTTGCGCAGAGCAGCCTTGAGCTCCTCGACGGTGAAGTCCTCCTCCATGAGGATCTTCTCCATGAGCTCATCGTCAAAGCTGGCAGCAGCGTCAAGGAGCTCCTCGCGCTTGGTGGCAGCGATGTCGGCAAACTCAGCCGGGATCTCGTCCATCGGCTCGGGGTAGGTCATGCCCTTGTCGTCGGCCTTGAAGTCCCAAGCGGTCATGGTGACCAGGTCGATGACGCCCCAGAAGTTGTCCTCGGCGCCCATCGGGACCTGAGCGGCCACGGCGTTAGCGTCGAGACGATCCTTCATGGTCTCGATAGCGTTGAAGAAGTCAGCGCCCACGCGGTCATACTTGTTGATGAAGGCGATGCGGGGAACGTTGAAGGTGGAAGCCTGACGCCAAACGGTCTCAGACTGGGGCTGAACGCCGGCAACGGCGTCGAAGACGGCGACAGCACCATCGAGGACGCGCAGGCAGCGCTCGACCTCGGCGGTGAAGTCAACGTGGCCCGGGGTGTCGATGATCTGGATGCGGTAGTCCTTACCGTCCTTGTTCCAGAAGCACGTGGTAGCAGCGGAGGTAATGGTTACGCCGCGCTCCTGCTCCTGAACCATCCAGTCCATGGTGGCAGCGCCCTCATGAACCTCACCGATCTTGTGGGTCTTACCGGTGTAGTAAAGAATACGCTCGGTCGTGGTGGTCTTACCGGCATCGATGTGGGCCATGATGCCGATGTTACGGGTATCGGAAAGCTTGTACTTAGGCTTAGCCATGTTAGTTCCTTACCTTAACTTACCAACGATAGTGAGAGAACGCGCGGTTGGCCTCGGCCATCTTGAAGACGTCCTCACGCTTCTTGACGGAAGCGCCCAGGCCGTTGGAAGCGTCGAGGATCTCGTTAGCGAGACGCTCGGCCATGGTCTTCTCCTTGCGAGCGCGGGAGAAGTTGACGATCCAGCGGATACCCAGAGCGGTGGAACGACGGGAGTTGACCTCCATCGGGACCTGATAGGTAGCGCCACCGACACGCTTGGGCTTAACCTCGAGCGTGGGCTTGACGTTGTCCATAGCCTTCTTGAAGGTAGCGAGAGCGTCGCCACCCTCAGACTTCTCGGCAACGATCTCGAAAGCGGTGTAAACGATGCGCTCAGCGGTGGCCTTCTTGCCGTCAAGAAGGACCTTGTTGATGAGCTGAGTCACCAGGCGGTTGTTGTAAACGGCGTCAGGCTGAACCTCACGACGATTAGCTGCTGCACGACGCGGCATGTGAAATCTCCTTAAGTGTCTACCGTGCGGCGCTTAGGCGGCACACGGCGAAAGTATCAAAACGTTATCTGGCTTATTTAGCCTTGGGGCGCTTAGCACCGTACTTGGAACGGGCCTGCATACGGTTCTGGACCGGAGCAGCGTCGTAGGCGCCACGGATGACGTGATAACGGACACCAGGGAGGTCACGGACACGACCGCCGCGGACGAGCACGATGGAGTGCTCCTGCAGGTTGTGGCCCTCACCCGGGATGTAAGCAGTAACTTCGATGCCGTTGACAAGGCGAACACGGGCAACCTTACGAAGAGCCGAGTTCGGCTTCTTGGGGCTCGTGGTGAAGACGCGGGTGCACACGCCGCGCTTCTGGGAGTTGTGCTGCAGAGCAGCGTTCTTGGACTTCTTGGGCACGGAACGACGGCCCTGGCGAACCAGCTGGTTAATAGTAGGCAAAGCGTACTCCTTCTCGAATGATTCCAGCTTTCTGTAAAGTGCAACGGCTTGAATCGAGGGGTCAGCATCCCCCTACGAAACACGCAGTTCGATAGGATACGTGGCGTTAGCTGTGCCGTCAACAGACCACGCCGCCGGGCGTATCCCAAAATTGGCACATTTCCGCAAAGCCTACACAAAAGGAATCCCCTCCTGTGCGCGCTGGCGGATCCCCGGCCCGGGCGGCCCGCTGTTTAAGTTTGCTGCTCTACAGTCCTGCGCAAGACGGAAAGCACATTAAGTGCTTTCCTTTGCGTGCGGAACTCGCGACAAACTTAAACAGCGGGCCGCCCGGACCGGGAATCCGACGCGCTCGTCGGGGCAACGTTACCTGCCAAAAAGGGACAGGTTTGTTTTGGTCGGTTTTATCTGCGGAAACGTCGCGCTCCAGCGGTGATCCGCCCTCATCTGTCATAGGGAAATCGGCGGCGCTTTCGGAAGTATGCGGCAAATTCTGGACCTGCCGAGCACACCGGGGTTTTGCGATAACAAACCAGCAGGTAGGGCGCTTGAGCATATACGGCGTGGTCGGCCCATCAAGATTTTGCCGCATACTTCCGAAAATCGGACGAATGTCGCTCGCTTTAACCGCCCATTTACCGCAAAATAGGCCGCTTCCCCTAGTAGGAAGCGGCCCCAAATCTTACGAATAGACGATGGTAAAGGGTTCCGACGTTTCGGCGCCCCCTGTTGAAGTGCAGCGTGTGCCCTCAAGCGTTACTGAGACCACTTGGTCGACATCGATCAACTTCGTTGGCACCCAGATGTTCTCTCCGCTATTGCGCGCATAAGAAAAATATAAGTTGAACACCCCTGCGTCGTCATCTTCGATAATCTGCTCCGATCCATCCTTGTAGCTGACGGTCAGCTTATTATCAACTGCTTCATAGCCCAAATCATCGATGTGCGTCTGGATGGAAAACGGGCTAATCTCAAGAGGCGAGTCACCGGAGCGGAGTTCCTTTGTATCGACGTACGCTCCAACGCTAAACTCGGGCGTCGATGCCTCGAACGGCTTCGCATCCTCGCCTTCGCCCTCGGTCCACGAGATATTCCAGGTGACCGCATGTTGAAAACCTCGCTCGCGATCCATAGAAGCAAAGTACATCGTGCCATTAATGACAGTATCACTTGATGTGTCCTTATCAATGGTGCAGCGTGTGTCAGCCCATTCCTCGCCAAAGTTCATGGCGGGCGTGCCGATGCCTTGTTCTTCTTCACCATAGAGAACAAGTTCGCCAGTCTCTGCTGCTGGCTTGTAGTAGTTAACTCCATTTGGATTGGACAACGTAAACGTCACGGCACCGCAACCGTTTTTATCGATAGCCATATCATGAATGTCGAGTGTGTAGCCGTTGCCCTCGACGGACAGATTGACCTTCTGTACTGAACCCTCCAAGCTTTGGGGCGCGATACCATCACCAAACTCTCTGGTGTAGGTATATTTCGTCCCCGACGAGCCACCTTGAGTCCAGGTAATGGACTCTCCGTTGCCATGGTTTCCCCAGGCAGAGGCAAAATAACTGGAATTGACGACGGCGTAGGCGACCCCTCCGGTCGCCAGCACTCCGGCAAGACATCCGATCACGGCAACATAAAGAGGCTTCGCGTGGCCCTTTCGATGAAGCGGCTTTCCAGCAGCGGCATAAAGAACACGGTCAGCAAGATCGCTATCGGCTTGGACGGACTCGAAGGCCTGCTTGATTTGATTGGATTTCACGGTCGCCCTCCTCTAGGATGAACTTGAGCTTCGATCTGCCGCGAGCCAAACGCGTTCGAACAGTCGCGGCTGGCACATGCAATAACTCGGCAATCTCTGAGGTCGAGAAGCCCAGATAGTAATAGAGCATGATGGGAACACGGAATCGTTCCGGAAGTCGCATAACGTCTGACAGGACCGCCTTGGTCTCCTCCCGCGCCGTCGAAAGCGAATCGGCCAGGTTCTCAATATCCTCCACACGCCTCCATGGCTTTCGAAAGAGAGATTTGCATTCATTGATCGTGACCCGGATAAGCCATCGACGAAGATGTTCCCAGCTTTCAAATTGCGCATCGCTTTTGAGTAACTTCAGAAAGACGTCTTGAGCGACATCGTCGGCATCGGCACGATCGCGCAGATACGTCAATGCGATTCGAAACACGACATCCCGGTGATCTTCGACCGCCTGTCTAAAAGCTTGTTCTTCCATAATCACCTCCCGGTGACGTTAATGATTCTTAATGAGGTCCTCACCATAGATACGCTTTGGCCAAACGAAATGTTTCAAATTCAAGCAGGAAATACCTACCAAAAATAAACCTGTCCCTTAACGACAGGTCCTGTCCAGTGGAGCTTTGAAACGCAACAGGTTGAGCATACGCAAGCGAGCGGCCCCCAGAGCGTACAAGGTGGCATGAAAAAGGCAGGGCATTGACCTTTTGGTCATGCCCTGCCTTTTGAATGACAGATTGTAGCTCTGGGGGCCGCGCAGCGACGGAGGTTGCCGCCGTTCGTTAGAACGGCGGAACTAGTTACTCCTCGTCGTTGTCCTTGGCCTCTTCGGCGTCGTCGGTGTCTACGAGCTGG
>CALGKS010000234.1 GCA_937930475.1 uncultured Collinsella sp.
CTGCTCGGCAGCGTGCGCGCCGATGGGGGCATCGAGCTGCTCGGTGTCGGCGTCCTCGTCATCGACGAGTGCCGGATATGCTTGAGTTACATGCGAAAGAGGCAGGGAGAACACGGTGTCCTCGGGCTCAACGGTCGCAGGGCGCGCCGGAGCGGCATGAGCCGGCGCAGCTGCGGGGGCAGTCGGCGTCTCGGGCATGGTTGCGGACTTGTTCTCCTCGTCGATCATCGACGGTTCACCTTCATGACCACGTCGCCAATCTGGACCTCATCACCTTCGCGCAGCGTTGCGGGCTCCACCAGCTGACGGCCGTTAACGAGCGTGCCGTTCAGCGAGTTGAGGTCTTCGATGATGAGTGCCGGGCCCTGCAGCGAAAAGCGTGCGTGCGAGGCCGAGACAAACGGTTCGTTGATGCAGATGTCCGAGGACGGTGAGCGGCCCACGATGACGGGGCCGAGCATGTCTACATGGATGCCACGGATGCCGCGCGGACCCTTGTCCACATCGATCGTCCAGATAGCGGAGTCGCGGCGCTGGCCGCGTACGAGTCCCACGCCGGTTTTCATGACGGCGAACAGGAAGATGTAGAGCAGGGCGACCAGGACGATGCGGCCTGCAAAAAGGACGATATCGATGTTCATAAGCGACTATCCCCTAAATTCAAAGGTGCTCAGGCCAAACGTCAGCAGGTCGCCGTTGCGCAGCGGGCAGCGCGTGATGCGGCGGTTGTTGACGAGCGTGCCGTTGGTGGAATTGAGGTCCTCGATCGACCAGTCCGAACCGGTAAAGGTGAGTTGGGCGTGACGGCGCGACACGTTGGGGTCGCGCAGGGCGATGTCCGAAACCGAACGCTCGCGACCGATGGTCACCTGCGCGGAAGTGATGCTGTGGCTCTCGCCGCTCACGACGTCGACGAGCTGGGCGAGTGGGCGCTGCGGGGCGCGGGTGCTCGCCATGTTGGAGGCAATACCGGCCGCGGCGCCAAGGCCCACGGCGGCGCCGGTCGCGGCGGCTCCGCCCATGCCGGCGAGGGCGTCACGAGAGACGGTCTGCGGCACGGGGATGGGCGCGGCGGCGGGGTCGGGGACGCTGGGCGCAAAGGGATCGGC
>CALGKS010000235.1 GCA_937930475.1 uncultured Collinsella sp.
CTCCTCGCCACCGCACGCCGCTGCTGAGACGCCGATTTCCGGAAGTGTTGACATCCCCGCCAATCCTTTCAATGCAGCCCTAGCAGGCAAGGGCTTGTCAGATAATTCAGCCCTTGATTATGCGACGGTTCCGAAGGTGGTTGCCGAACTTAAGGGTTCAATATCAATGCAATTTGAGTTTTAAGGCAAATAATTGTCCAAAACAAACAAATATTGCTTTTAAAAGCATATAATTCTTATTGTTCTTCCGTTGTGTCTGTGGAAAGCGAACAATATCTAGAAAGATTCCGACGATGATCCTCAATTTTTCTTTTAAGAATTACCTCAGTTTTCGAGATGTTCAGCAATTTTCATTTGAACCGATTTCCAGCAAAAAAGAATTTGGTCCTGTGCGCGTTGCTGCAGTGTACGGCGCCAATGCTTCTGGTAAATCAAATTTCTTAGACGCCCTAAGTTTTGTTTCTTACTTTGTTCGCACTAGTTACGCAGCAGGCGATTCTCAATCTCATATACCTATCGACCCCTATTTACTTGACTCGGAATCGCGATCAAGTGACACAGAGTTCTCGATTGAATTTATTGCTTGCAACTTAAAATATGATTTTTCATTTGGCATTAATAAAAATGAGGTTACATACGAAAATCTCACCGTATATCGATCAAAACAGCCGTCACTCCTTTATGACCGCTCTTCGATAAACGGAAAACAGTCGATTAAATTTGGCAGTACCTTTACGGGCGCAAAAAAACAGCTTTGGGATATCACGCGTGATAATTCACTGTTCTTGTCTGCCGCGGCAGCAGCTGGTAGCGAAGTGATTCAACCGGCTTTTGCCGTTCTTGCCAATGAAATCAAGCTATACGATGCAACGCATTATCTTGCTGAGCTCGCCACTATTAAAAAGATGTTTATCAACAATGACGTTCGGGCCCAGATGCTATCCCAGCTCATTAAATATGCCGACATCGGCATTGATGGCATGGACGTTCGTCAAGCTGAGGGCGTCCCAGGTTTAAAGGATTCGTTCATCGGGCTTGATGACATTCCAGAAGAGGCGCGCAATAAAATCGCAGAAGACTTTAAATGGTCATTCTCTTATGACTTGTTCTTCCACCATATAGGCTCTGGAGATGGCTTATGGCTGGACTCCGCCCACGAGTCGGAGGGCACAAAAGCGGCGTTGGCGTTTTTCTCGGTAGCCTTACGCTCTTTAAGCAGCGGGGCCACAACAGTAATTGACGAACTTGATTCGAGCCTTCACCCTACGCTACTGCGCGACTTTGTCTCACTGTTTGCCGATCCCGACACCAATCCGAAGGGTGCTCAGCTTATCTTCTCAACTCATGATGTCACATTAATGACGCGAATGAGCCCCATGGAAGACGTGCTTGAGCGGGATCAAGTATGGTTTGTAGAAAAAGATTCTGAAGGCGCTTCTCAATTAATTGCTGCGATGGAGTATTCCCCTCGCGCAAATGAAAATCTTGGTCGCAATTATTTGAACGGTGTCTACGTGCCGCTACCCAACCCAAGCTTTCATCAACTTGTGGCACAACTAATGAAGGAAGGCGCTGACATAAATGGCTAAAGCAGAAAGGAGAGGTCTTACTCGCGGTCGCAAAAAACAGACAAGAGCCAAGCGAAAGCGCCACCTGATTGTGTCTAACGGCAAGGTGACCGAAACCGAATACTTCAACTTCCTAATTAATGAAATGGACGTTCGCGGTAGTGTGCGTTATAGGCATATTGACGGAGATCCGTTAAAAGTGGCCAAGCAGGTGTCTCGAGAACTCGAGCCTGATAAAAAGGCAGGCAAAACTGGTGAAATTGAAGAACTGAGCTCCGCATGGATTGTTGTCGATTCGGATGAGTTCAGGAATTTGGCCAAGGCAGAACGAGAAGCAAAGGCCAAAGGTGTAAGGCTCGCAATCTCTAATCCCTGCTTTGAAGTGTGGCTCATCGATCATGTGTCACCATGTCCGGAAACTTCTGCATCGACGCCTCAATGCGAGAAAAGGGCGCGCGACCTTGGTGTGCTTAAATCAACTAATCCTAAGAGGTCATCCGTATCAAAGTACAAATCTGTGAATTTAGAAGTAGTTGGCGGTAACAAGGACCAGGCTTTGGTCAATGCCGCAATACACAACTCGGAAGATAAGCGTCGTGCAAGAGAGGCGAATCCAGATAACGTTGCCTCTTATCAAGTGTGGACAGACTTGCCCGACCTTGTAGATGACGTATTTGGTTCTGGCAAATAGCAGGAGATGGAGCCCACTCATTTAATCACACGGTGCCTATCTCGTATCGCCGATTGGCAAAACGATTCACATCTTGTTTCGGGATCTGACTGCAGGTCTCTTCTTCGCCCTGATGGAACTCTCTTGACTAAAAGCGACCACTTGGAGCTTAACGGCTACGCGGGCGAGGCCATCGGCGCCGACGGCGACCTGGTGGT
>CALGKS010000236.1 GCA_937930475.1 uncultured Collinsella sp.
GGCTCGGAGATGTGTATAAGAGACAGCGTTTATGCCGCTCGACCCCATGGTCTACGCTAAGATGCTCGGCGAGCGCATCGCCGACGGTCGCACCCGCGTCTATCTGGTCAACACCGGCTGGATCGGCGGCGGTTATGGCGTGGGCCATCGCATCGAGCTTGCCTACACGCGCGCCCTGGGGGCCCGTGCCCTCGACGGTACCATCGAGGACAGCGAGTTCGTGCATGACGATATCTTTAACGTCGACATTCCCACCACGTGCCACGGTGTGCCCGACGGCATTCTGGTGCCGCGCCAGTACTGGCAGAGCACCGCTCGCTACGACGAGGCAGCGCACAACCTGGCCGTGATGTTCGAGGAGAACTTCGAGAAGAAGTACTCGCACCTGCCCGAGTCCGTCAAGGCCGCCGGCCCGCACGCCCAGGTGCCCGCTGAGGCCCGTCATCGCGGCCGCGGCCTGCTGGGACTCCGCCACTAGCGTCGCCTCAGGCCCAAAACCACCACAAAGGGGACAGGCGCCTTTGTGGTGGTTTTACTCACGCGAATGACTCGGGTTACAATACGCCTGACATATCGCCCCCTTCTCCGGATGGGGGCAGCGTAAGCGCTCTTGTGGCGGCACCGTAGGACTTTGAAGGTGGCCGCTGTGAGGGCGCTTTTTGTTTAGGCGTCCGGACTCGGGCGTCCGCTATGAAGGGAGAACATATGAAGAGTTTCGTTGCCGAGGATTCGTTTTGGGAGCTGTTTCCGCAGGCGGCTATCGGCGTCGTGGTCGTAAAGGGCATGAAGCCCGCGGCTCAGATTCCCCAGGAGGACGTGGATGCAATCGCCGCGCTGCTTGACCGCGCCAACATCGATGCGGAGCGCCATCTGACCAGCGATACCATCAGCGAGAGCGCGCCGGTCAAGGCATGGCGCGAGGCCTATCGCCTGTTCAAGACCAAGAAGGGCGCGCGTTGCTCAGTTGAGAACCTGCTCAAGCGCGTGCTCAAAGGCAAGCCGGTCGGCCACATCACGCCGGCGGTGGATATCTACAACACGATTTCGTTGACTTATGCGCTGCCCGTTGGCGGTGAGGATTTGCATGCTATTGAGGGCAATCTGCGCCTGACGGTGACCGACGGCGGCGACGCGTTCTTGCCACTTGGCGAGGAGGCGGATGATCCGACGCTGCCCGACGAGCTTGCCTATATCGACGATGCAGGCGCCGTGTGCCGTTGCTGGAACTGGCGCGATGGCGTTCGCACGGCGCTGTCCGACGATTCGGCCGATGCGTTCCTGGCGATTGAGTGCGTAGAGCCCGAGCGCATGGGGGATTGCCAGGCTGCGATCGATCGCCTCGCTGAGCTGCTCGAGCGGTATTTGGGAGCGACGGTTGTCGTTAAGACGCTTGTGACCCGCGACAATCCTTGCGTGGAGTTGTAGCAACGCCTAAAACTTATTGAGGTTCAAACCACCACAAAGGTGCCTGTCCCCTTTGTGGTGGTTTTTATGTTGATGGGTTAACAAATCGGATATTTGGGTACGGGTGTTGCCTTGTGCGGCTAAGATGTTTACCCGTTAGCATCATGTAAGCGAAAGGCGGTCGTCACCATGCAGCAGAACGACGAGACACGTTTTGAGGACTTTGTCGGACTGATCAGCGGTCTCTACAAGGAGATTCAGCGCATCAAGACGTCCGAGGGTGCAAGGCTCGGCCTTAAGGGCTCCGACGTCATGTGCCTGTACTATCTTGAGCGCAGCAAGGACGGCCTGACTGGCGCCGACCTCGCCCGCATGGCCGGCGTTACCCGTGCCGCCGTTTCGCGCACACTGGCTCATCTGGAGGAGGGCGGCTACGTCGAGGTTGACGACTCGGGTGATGCGGCCGTCAAGTACCGTGCTCCGGTGCGCCTGACTGCTCTGGGCGGCGAGAGCATGAGCGAGGCCGATCGCATCATTCGCGATGTGCTCGATACCACCGGCAAGGCCATGGGCGTGGAGCAGCGCGAGCAGATGTATGCGTCGCTGCGCACGATCCTCAGCACCCTGCGCGAGATTTAGAGCCGCGCTGGCACTATCTTTCAGCCAACAACTGCATCGTCCCGTTTGAGCGCGCACGCCGCGCCGGGACATTGTTGTCAAAATTCCCTGCGCGAGACCTGCGCAAGAAAGGATTCGCTATGTCCGTCCGCATTATTACCGATTCCGCCAGCGATATGTCTCCGGCGGAGCACCCCGCTCTGCGTGTTCTGCCGCTGTCCGTCACCTTTGGCACCGATGTGTACATGGATGGCGTCAACATCGATCACCAACGCTTTTACGAGATGCTCGTGGAGCGTGATGAGCTGCCCAAGACCGGTCAGGTCAACCCGTACGCCTTTTCGCAGGCGATTGCCGAGGTTCGTGAGGCCGGCGACGAGGCGGTGATTATTACCGTGGGTGCCAAGCTTTCGGGCACCAACCAGAGTGCTCGCACCGCACTTGCCGAGGCGCCGGGCGGCGACGTGTATGTGGTGGATAGCAACAACGTCACCCTGGGCGAGCGCGTGCTGGTCGAGTATGCGCTGCGCTTGGTGGACGAGGGCCAGGGCGCGGCTCAGGTTGCGGCGGCTGTCGAGGCCGTTCGCGACCGCGTGGTGGTCATCGGTTTGCTTGAGACGCTGGAGTACCTGGTGCGCGGAGGCCGCTTGTCTGCTGCGGCCGGCGCCGTGGGTACGCTACTCAACGTGAAGCCTGTTGTGGCCGCCGAGGATGGCCTGATCGTGCAACTGGGTAAGGCGCGCGGTTCCAAGAACGGTCGTAACCTGCTCAACCAGAAGGTCGAAAAGGCGGGCGGCATCGACTTTTCCATGCCGCTGGCGCTCGGCTATACGGGCCTTTCGGATGCGGTGCTCAAGAAGTATATCGAGGACAGTGCGGCGCTGTGGGCTGGCCATGCCGAGAGCGAGCTGCCCATCCACACCATTGGCGCCACTATCGGCACCCACGTGGGCCCCGGCGCCGTAGCCGTAGCCTTCTTCCGCCCCGCCAACTAGCTTTCCGGTCAAAACCACCACAAAGATGCCTGTCCCCTTTTTGGTGGTTTATGCTGGTTTGGGTTGAAGGGAGCGAGCAATGGCGTCTGAGGGCTTTTTTGAGCGGGTGTACGAGGTGGTCGAGCAGATCCCCGAAGGGATGGTCGCCACGTACGGCCAGGTGGCGCTGCTCGCCGGTCGTTCACGAAGTGCGCGGTACGTGGGGTATGCCCTGCATAGCAATCCGCGCCCTGGTCAGATTCCCTGCCATCGTGTGGTGTTTGCCGATGGCCGCATTTGCGAGGGCTTTGCTTTTGGCGGTCCCGATGCTCAGCGCGAACTTTTGCTGGGGGAGGGCGTGACGTTTAAGGACGACATGCACGTCGACTTGGCCGTCTGTCGCTGGCCAGCAGGGCTCTAGCGGCTCCGCCGTGGCCAAAACCACCACAAAGGTGCCTGTCCCCTTTGTGGTGGTTTTAGTTTACCGGGGTTAACTTATGGAGAAGGTGTGACGGCGTATTTTGCCGTTAGAAAGTAAACCACGGTGAACTATATTGTTTTCAGCAACGGAGCAGGCAATAGGCGATGAAAAAGCCTGCCCTGTTGAGTTTGATTCGCATTCCTCCCCTCTGTGCGATTCAACGGTGTACTTCGGGAACAGGCCCGCTGGCAACTAACTGCCAGCGGGCCTGTTCCTGTTTGTCGGGGGAGTGCGATGGACGGAGCCGAACCGGTCGGGTAACAAAAAAGCGGACGCCGTAGCGCCCGCTCTAAAGCAATCGAAAGCTCAAGCCAGCAGATCGGTTTAGTACACCATGCCCATGGCGTCTTGAACCTCGGCCAGGGTCTGCTCGGCGATCTCGTTGGCGCGACGATTGCCCTCGTGCAGCACGTCCTTCACGTAATCCAGGTCGTTCTCGTAGCGCTGACGACGCTCACGGATCGGGGCGAAGTACTCGTTGACGGCCTCGGTCACGTACTTCTTGAGCTGGCCGGAGCCGCCCATGCCGATCTCCTCGGCAATCTCGACCTCGGAGCGGCCGGTGCAGATGGCGGCCGTCGAAAGCAGGCCGGACACGCCGGGACGGTTCTCGGGGTCAAACGTGATCATGCGCTCGGAGTCCGTCTGGCTCTTCTTGATGCGCTTGGCCGTCTCCTCGGCGGTCATCGAAATGTTGATGGCGTTGCCGTAGCTCTTGCTCATCTTGCGACCGTCCAGGCCGGGCAGCAGCGGGGTCTCGGACAGCAGTGCGTCGACCTCGGGGAACACCTTGCCGTAGCGGTTGTTAAAGCGGCGGGCGATGGTGCGGGTGAGCTCGATGTGCGGCAGCTGGTCGCGACCGACGGGCACCACGTTGCCCTTGCAGAACAGGATGTCGCAGGCCTGATGCACCGGGTAGGTGAGCAGAAGGCCGGTGAGCTCGTGGCCCGAGGCCTCCATCTCGGCCTTGACCGTGGGGTTGCGCGCCAGCTCGGCCTCGGACACCAGCGACAGGAACGGCAGCATGAGCTGGTTGGCTGCGGGTACGGCGGAGTGCGCGTAGATCATGGTCTTGTCGGGGTCGATGCCGCAGGCGAGGTAATCCATGACCATGTTGTACACGTTGTCCTGGATGTGCTCGGTGGTGTCGCGGTCGGTGATGACCTGGTAGTCGGCGATGAGCACGTTGGTCTTGGCGCCCATGTTCTGCAGCTCAACGCGGCCCTTGAGGGTGCCGAAGTAGTGGCCCAGGTGCAGGCGGCCGGTCGGGCGGTCGCCGGTGAGCATGGTGAACTTCTCGGGCGTCTTGGCCAGGCCCTCGCGAATGGCGTTGCTCTTCTGCAGCGCGACTTCGTAGCTGTTCTCGTTTGGCATGATTGCTCCTAACGTATGCGAATTGGTCAAGATGATAGCGCGTTTATTGAAAGGGGTGGGGCGTAAGTGGGCGAGGGGCTGGTAAGGCGAGAGTGATGCGACGGGCGTGGCGCGATGACGCGCGGCCGGCGGCAACGCGCAACATTCTCGGCAATATACCCTAGCGCCTGTGGTGGCGCTCCTCCTTGCGTTCCTCGGCCGCCCGCTCCTCCTGCTTAAAGGCGGGGTCGTCCGGGGTTACCAGCTCGTCCTCGTGCGTGCGCTTGTTGTAGTGGTGGCGCAGCACGGGCTCAAACAGGTGCAGATGCTTGGCGAAGGCCGCCGAGCCAATGGCGAGCACGGTAAAGATGAGCACGCGCATGGGCACTTCGACCTGGTTGATAGCAGCGGCGCCGGCTGAAAGCATGATGCACCAGGCGTAGATGAGCAGCACGGCCTGCTTTTGGTTGTAGCCCTCTTGGATCAGGCGGTGGTGGATGTGGCCTTTGTCGGCCTGTCCGATGCTAATGTGGGCGCGCTTGCGGCGCACGATGGCGCTGAACGTGTCGATGATGGGCACGCCGGCTACGATGAGCGGGATGATGAGTGAGGTGAGTGCGGCGGTGCGGCTCACGTTGAGCAGCGAGATGGAGCCCAAAGCGAAGCCCAGCAGAAGCGAGCCCGAGTCGCCCAAGAAGATGCTCGCGGGGTTGAAGTTGTAATGCAGAAAAGCCACGCACGAGCCAAAGAGCGCGATGGAGAGCGCAGCGGCGTCGATACGGCCCGAAAGCATGGCCATCGTGAACATGGTGAACGATGCGATGCCGCAAATGCCCGTGGCCAGGCCGTCGAGCCCGTCGATAAGGTTGATGATGTTGGTGAACGCCACCAGGTAGACAATGGTGATGGGGTAGGCGAGCCAGCCGAGCATGATCTCGCCAGGAGCAAACGGGTTGACGATGACGCCGATTTTTAAGCCGCCGATGCAGGCGATGAGCGCGGCGAGTACCTGGCCGGCCAGCTTTTGCTTGGGTTTGAGTTGGAAGACATCATCGATCGCGCCGGTCGCAAAGATCACGGTAAAGGAGAGTGCCAACACGGGGTAGCTGATGTGCAGGCGCGGGTGCGGCACCAAAACGGGCGGCCAGCCCAGGTACCAGGTGCCCAGGATCTGCACGATGCAGGCAACGACGAGGCCCAAAAAGACCGCGGTGCCGCCCATGCGTGGGATGGGCTTGGTGTTAATGCGGCGCTTTGAGGGATAGTCGACGGCGTCGAGCTTGATTGCCAGGCGCTTGACCAGGGGCACCGTGAGAAATGTCGTGATAAAGGCAGCGACCGCCACGCATAAGTACGGTATGAAGCTCGTGGATGAAGCCATGAATCGAAAACCGCCAAGCGTCGAAGGAAAAGGTCAAAGGGCGCTACGCGCAAAAGGACATAGCTGACCCATGATACTCGACCGAGGGGGTGCGGGGGTTTACGCCGTGCGATTATCACGCGCTTACCAGATATTGGGATGTTGGCGGGGGTTCTACCGAGTGCCGTTGGGTGTCATACGAGATCTGCGATGGCAATTTTTGGCAAAATCGGCAAAAGAAAACCACCCCCCACGTTACGAAAATGAACCCACCTAAAACAGGTGGGTGCCCTCATCGACCGTTCCAGCGTCCTTAACAACGAAGGATACCTGTACTAAGTACGACTGTGTGGGCTCCCTAAATAAACGCGACGGTTCACCCAGTTGCTCCGCGGGGGGCGGAATACCTACATCATAAAGCGGCACTTTGTCGATTCCAGTCTTGACATTATAAAAATCGTGTCGGACGATTACGGCGCCTTTGGCTTGGAGCCGCCTGCGCGGTCCGGGCCTTTACGTTTGAGCTGCTAAATCGTTGTTTTGGAGCATGGTTTCATGTCGACGTCGTTGACCGAACTTTTTTCGCCCGCCTGTCATTTGTGTCCGCGCCGTTGCGGCGCGGCGCGCGATGAGGGAGCGCGCGGCGTGTGCGGCGCCGATGACACACTCAAGGTGGCCCGCGCGGCGCTCCACATGTGGGAGGAGCCGCCCATCTCGGGCGAGGCCGGCTCGGGCACGATTTTCTTTAGCGGCTGCTCG
>CALGKS010000237.1 GCA_937930475.1 uncultured Collinsella sp.
GCCGAGTTGTTCTGGCCCAGGCCATTCTGGTAGGCGCGCTCTTCCTCGTACAGACGACCGAGCGTGGGGGCGTCGACGTTCTCGGCAAAGACCGAGAACTTACCGGCACGCAGCTGGGGGTCGATCATAAAGCGAACGAGGGGTTCACCGACAAACACATAGCGGCGCTTTTCGGCCTGTGCCTTCACAAACTCGCGGACTTCGCGCGAAAGCTCGGGGTAGAACGGGGCGAGCATGGGATCGTCGTCGGCGGCGATCAGGATGGTATAGAGTGCCGGCGCGGTGTTGACGCCGTTGATCACCAGAGTCTGATCCTCCATGTCGCGAGCGGCCTGCTTGGCAAGCTTCTTAAAGGAGAACGGGGCACGGGTGGCACCGAAGATGCCGGCCACGTGGTCCTCGAAGATGTTCAGGAAGTTCACGAAAGATCACTCTCCGTATAGGTTCTTTGGTATCCGAGCAAATATAGGCATATCCCAACGATTATAGAGGATAGGGTTCCCGCAACCGCCGCCTTGACGACGACCGCGGCCGCAAGGCTGGCAATTTCCATATGGTGTGCAAGACAGAGCGACGCCGCGGTGCCTATTCCGCAGCCGGCGATGGCAGCGATTGCAGCCAGGTTCGAGCCCTGCTCGGCACGCCTGGCATGGGCGTTGAGCAGCAGAGATGTCAGTGCAGCTGTCGCCGCGACAAGCACAACGGCAGCCCAGAAGAGCATGTCTCCCAGCGCCGCGGCAACATTGCCGAGCCCCAGCACGCCTCCGGCGGAAAGCGCAACAGTAGCCAGGCGGCCAAAAAGCGCGCCCATCCCCGTGGCGGCCGCGGCGCTTGCCGGGCCGAGCCAAAAGGCCGCGATGCCGGCGGCGACCCCGGCGGCAAGGAGGGCGTCGCCCGTTAGACAGCCAAGTGCCACCGCGCAGGTGAGCGCGGCGCTCGCGGCGGCCTCGGTGCGGCCCCAGGCGATCCACCAGCCGGACATGACGGCGGCAAAGATCACCGCGACGGGCAGCATCGACAGGATGCCCTGCGCCTGCATGGTGGCGTTAGCCATAAGTACCAAAAAGCCCACGGCCGAGATAGCCGAGCCAATCTGCGGGGCCAGGCTGGCGGCCGCCCCAATCGCGATGGCCGCGGCAATAAGTCCGGGAAGCGCCGCGACGCCAGCCGTCTGCATGATCAAAAAGCTAAAGGTACCACACGTTAGAGCCGAGATGGCGCGCATGGTGTAATCGCGTGCGTGGCTCCAGCGCGTGCCGGCCCAGCCGAGTGCGGGGTCGACCTCGATGGTGTCATCCTCATAGGGCAACGATTCGATATCGTCCGCCGCGCGCTCGTCATCCGACAGCTCGCCCACCATCTGCTCCAGGCTGCGACGGCCCTCGCGCACGCTGCCCAAGCCGGCGAGCAGCTGGTCGCAAAATGCCTCGATGCTGTTGGGGCGGTCTTGCGGCATGGGGGAGAGGGCGCTCATGAGCGCAGCCTCGGCTCCCGGGGGGAAGTGCGGGATGAGCTCGCTGGGGTAGGTGGCGCCGCCGATGATACGGTCGAGCGAGTCGCCGGGCGTGGCGGCCATAAAGGGGGCGCTGCCGCACAGGCCCTCGTAGATCACACAGGCGAGGGCAAAGACATCGGCGCGCTCGTCGACCGTGCCGGTCTCGATATCGAGCTGCTCGGGCGGCATGTAGCCGATGGTGCCGCCGCGCGAGCCGCCAAAGCCGCCTGCCGACGACAATCGCGCCATGCCAAAGTCGGTGAGCTTTACATTGCCCGAGTGGTCGATGAGCACGTTGGCGGGCTTAATGTCCAGGTGGAGCACGCCGTTGCTATGGGCGAAAGTGAGTGCCTGCCCCAGCGCGTCGGCAATTGCCGCGGCCTCGTCAAAGGTGAGCGAATGGCCGTCCACGCGATGCAAAAACTCGGCTAGGGACATGCCGTCGACATATTCCATGACTAGGTAGGCATAGGCGGTATCGTGTGTAAAGTCGATAACCTGCACGATATTGGGATGTTGAAGCATGGCGGCGGTGTGTGCCTCGCGCAGGACATCCATGATGTCGCTGGCGGGCATGCCGGCACCGCTTGTGAGGGGGATGCGCTTAATGGCGACGCGACGGCGCAGGTGCGTATCGCGGCAGATCTCGATGGAGCCAAAACCGCCGGTCGCGAGCGTCTCGAGCGGCTGGAACCGCTTGAGCAGCTCGCGAGAGCTGGTGCCCTCCAAGGGAACGTCCGGCGAGAACCGGGCGGTATGTTGCGAGAAAAGCGGCATGGCCAACCCTCGTGCGTTTAAAGTTCGTTTGCGAGCGGCAGGCGCGGAGCCGAGCCGTTCGCGGTGGCATAGATGCTGCTAGTTTAGCACGCTCGGGCGCATGGTGAGGGTAGCGGGGCGAGGTGGCCTATCTGACTTGGCCTTAGCGCTTCTTCTTGTTCTTCTTCTGCCTACGCCGCTTGGGAGCGTCCTTTTTGGGCTGGTCGCCCTGCTTGGCCTCGGCGGCGGCCTTCTCGGCCTTCATTTTCTTCTTCTTGGTCTCGATGCGGAGTTTTTTGTTGATGCGGGCCTTGAGGAAGGGACCGAACTGCTCGGCATCGCCACGGACGAAGGTGTCCTTGGGGATCGTCACGCCCTGGTCGGCGAACATGGCCACAAAGATGCGCTCGCCGTCGAGTACGTGGTCGAGCTTCTCAAACGGGAAGAACTGCGACTTTCCGCTCTTGCCCCAGACCATCAGGCCGTCCTCGTTGGCGGCGACGCGGCGATAGCGGCCACCCATGGACTCGTCTGCCTCGACGGCGTCGATAAAGTCGCGGGCGAGGGTGTGGTGCAGGTTTTTGCTCCACCAGGCCAAAAAGGCGCCGAACACGATCAGCACGACGCCGAACTTGATCCAGCTGCCGCCGGCCACCAGCATGCCGATGCCGATGAGCGCGGCAATCGCGGCGGCGACGTACAGGGAGCCGCGGCGCCTGGGCGAGGCAACCAAGCGGGCGAAATCGGTGACGAGGTCGTTTTCGTACTGATACTCGTTGAGGTACAGGATGCCGTCATCGGCTGCTGCCTGCGCCTCGAGCGCGACCTCGACCTGGTCGGCTGCTTCGGAGGGAACGAGGTTGCTCTCTGCGTCTGCCATGCTCTTTGGACTCCTATCGCGGCGGGCTCGCCGTACGGGTTATTATGGATGCAGTATGCCGTGCGACCGCATGGTCGTCGCGGCAACAAGACTCAGTATACCCGGGGGAGCACCCATGGAATCGTTGTACCGAAAGTATCGCCCGCTCACCTTCGACTCCGTGGTGGGCCAGCAGCATATCGTCTCGACGCTCGAGCACGCCATCACCGAGGGGCGCCTGTCCCACGCGTACCTGTTCTGCGGACCGCGCGGCACGGGCAAGACCACCATGGCGCGCATCCTTGCCAAGGCGCTGCTGTGCCGCAATGCCGAGGCGGCCCGCGCCGAGGGCGCGAGCGGCTGCATGCCCGACGGCACCTGTGAGGAATGCGAGCTCATCGCCGAGGGCAACCACCCAGACGTCTACGAGCTCGATGCCGCAAGCCGTACCGGCGTAGACAATGTGCGCGAGGAGATCATCAACTCCGTCAACTTTGCCCCGGTGCGCGGCAAGTACAAGATCTATATCATCGACGAGGTCCACATGCTCACGACGGCGGCGTTCAACGCGCTGCTCAAGACGCTCGAGGAGCCGCCGGCACACGTGATTTTTGTGCTGTGCACCACCGACCCGCAAAAAATTCTGGAGACCATCCTCTCGCGCTGCCAGCGTTTCGATTTCCACCGCATCGGTAACGAGGATATCGAGCGCCGCCTGGCATACGTGTGCGAGCAGGAGGGCTTCGACTACGACGACGAGGCGCTTGCCATCGTGGCACGCCATGCCAAGGGCGGCATGCGCGACGCGCTCTCCACGCTGGAGCAGCTGAGCGTCTTTGGCAACGGCACCGTGCATGCGGACGATGCCCGCTCGCTTTTGGGCGA
>CALGKS010000238.1 GCA_937930475.1 uncultured Collinsella sp.
GTGGAGGGGACGCATGGCCTCGAGGGCCACGACACCTGCTGCCTCGGCAGCGCGGAAGACTTCCAGCGCCTGCGCTTCGGTGGCGCAGAAGGGCTTCTCGACGATGACGTGCTTGCCACCGGCGATGCAGGCAAGGGCCTGCTCGTAGTGAAGTGCGTTGGGGCTGCCGATATAGACGGCGTCGACGTCGGCGGCTGCCGCAAGCTCATCGAGTGAGGTAAAGTTTCGCTCGCCATCGCGCTCGGCGGTAAAGGCAGCACCGCGATTGGCATCGCGTGAAAGCGTGCCCACAAACACGGCTTGGTCGTTGGCGTTGACGACTTGGATAAAGTCGTCGGTGATCATGGATGTGCCGATGGTCGCGATGCGCAGCATACGTCCCCCTTGCGTTGTTTGGTCTACAGGATGAGTGTAGCGCGTGGGGATATAAAGCTGTACGAAAACGCTATTACAGGTCGCTCTCGTTAAAGCCGGTGTCGATATCGAGGTTGCTGCCGTCGGCCGCCGTGGTGGCGAGCTCATCGCAGCGCTCGTTGAGCTCGTGGCCGGCGTGACCCTTAACCCAGATGAACTCAACCTCGTGCTTGCTTTTGGCGGTGAGTAGGCGCTCCCACAGGTCGCGGTTCTTGACGGGCTGCTTGTTGGCGGTTTTCCACCTGCGCTTTTTCCAGCCGTCGATCCAGTGCTTGTTAAAGGCGTTGACGACGTACTGCGAATCGGAATGGACTTCGACCTCGCAGGGGCGGTTGAGTGCCTCGAGCGCCACGATAACGGCCATGAGCTCCATGCGGTTGTTGGTGGTCTTGGCGTAGCCGCGCGAAAGCTCGGAGGTAAAGGTCTTGCCGGCGGGGTTGGTGTATTTGAGCACGGCGCCGTAGCCGCCGCGTCCCGGATTTGATCGGGCCGAGCCGTCGGTATAGATGATGACCTTCACGGGTTTCCTTTCTTTGAGTGCATTTCATGTGAGTGACCATTGTAGCGCCATGCCCGCCGGGGGCCAGCAATCTACGATTTCTGCCCCGTCTTCCGACTGTTAGCTGGCATGGATGATGCGGTTGAGCTCGTCGAGGTATTGCTGCAAGAGGAGAGAGGGCTTGCGCTCGTCGTGCATGATGTAGCCAACGTGCATCGTTGGGGCGTCTGCTAACGGGATCGATGCCATGCCCCATTGCATTTCATTGGAGAGGACACCGGTCGACAGGGTGTAACCGTTCGACGTGATAAGTAAGTTGGTAAGTGTTCCGCGGTCCGAGATTCGTATGTTGCGGTCGCAAGGGATATAGCTAAAGGGTTCCTCGGCGTAATAGAAGGAGTTTGAGGTTCCCTGCTCAAAGCTGTAGCGCGTATAGGGCGTGAGGTCGGCAAGGGACAGTTGAGGGCGGCGTGCGAGCGGATGGCGTTCGCTGACGAAGACGTGGACCGTCGCGTCGAAGAGGGGATGGAAGCTTGCGCGGGCATCGGCGAAGGCCTTCTGCAAGACACGGGTATTAAAGTCGTCCAGATAGAGGATGCCGATGTCGCTGCGAAACGCGCGCACGTCGTCGATGATCTGCGATGTGGTGGTCTCGCGCATGATGAACTCGAACTTGCTGTCGCGGCAGCGCTCGACTACGTTGACAAAGGCCTCGACCGAAAAGGCGTAGTGCTGGGCGGAAATGGCGAGGCGGGCTTGCGGGGTGCCGCCGTCCTCGTAGCGTGCCTCGAGCATGTCGGCCTGCTCTACGACCTGGCGCGCATAGCCCAAAAGCTCGGTGCCGTCGTTGGTGAGCGTGACGCCGCGGCTGGAGCGCGTAAAGATCTCCAGATGGAGCTCCTGTTCCAGGCTTTTGACGGCGTTTGAGATGTTGGACTGAGCAGTATAGAGGCGTTGAGCTGCGGCGTTGATTGAGCCGGACTCTGCCACGGTGATCAGAAAACGAAGCTGCTGAAGGGTCATCGACGCCATCCTTTCGATAGTTATCTATAAAACAGATAACAAGTTAGCGCTTTTAAGTGATTGACCGAGGGAGACAATGCCCGTACTATTCAAAACACACAAAGGCGGTAGGTTATTAAGCCGACCACGGAATCGGGACGCGAAAGGAGGCCCGCATATGAATTGCTTACCAAGACGAATGCCGGGCTCCTGTTTGCGCCCGTCGGCGTGATCAGGAGACAGCGACTTACTTCTCTCTTTTTACTTACTTTCGTTCGATCAAGGAGATCATCATGAGCCAGTTCATCAACAACCCCGAGCACACCTTTGGTTTCGATACCCTGCAGCTGCACGTTGGCCAGGAGAGCGCCGATCCCGCATCCGACTCCCGTGCCGTGCCTATCTACCAGACCACGAGCTATGTGTTCCGCAACTCCCAGCACGCCGCTGACCGCTTTGGTCTTGCCGACGCCGGTAACATCTACGGCCGTCTGACCAACTCCACCCAGGGCGTCTTCGAGGACCGTATCGCCGCACTCGAGGGTGGCGTGGCAGGTCTTGCCGTCGCCTCCGGTGCTGCTGCCATCACCTATACCCTGCAGGCTCTTGCCCAGGCCGGTGACCACGTGGTGGCTCAGAAGACCATCTACGGTGGCTCCTACAACCTGCTGGAGCATACGCTCTCCCAGTTTGGCGTCGAGACCACGTTTGTCGATGCCCATAACCTGGACGAGGTCGAGGGTGCCGTCAAGGACAACACCACGGTCATCTATCTCGAGACGCTCGGCAACCCCAACTCCGACATCCCCAACATCGACGCCATCTCCGAGATAGCCAAGAGGCACGGTCTGCCGGTTGTCGTCGATAACACCTTCGGCACCCCGTATCTGTTCCGTCCGCTGGAGCATGGTGCCAACATCGTCGTCCACTCCGCAACCAAGTTCATCGGCGGCCACGGCACCTCGCTGGGCGGTGTGATCGTCGACGGCGGTAACTTCGATTGGAAGGCGAGCGGAAAGTACGCTCAGATTGCCGAGCCCAACCCCTCCTACCATGGTGTCTCGTTTGCCGAGGCCGCCGGCCCCGCTGCTTTCGCTACCTATGTCCGCGCTATTCTGCTGCGCGACGAGGGCGCCTGCATCAGCCCGTTTAACGCCTGGGTCCTGCTCCAGGGCACCGAGACCCTGTCGCTGCGTGTCGACCGTCATGTCGAGAACACCAAGAAGGTCGTTGAGTTC
>CALGKS010000239.1 GCA_937930475.1 uncultured Collinsella sp.
GCGTTGGCCGCAGAAGCGACGAGCGGCTCCATGGTCGTCGCGACCGTGAGCATGGCATCGAACGTTGTCGGCAGCAAGGCGCACTCGGTACGGCCGCACCACTGGTTGGCACACCAGCAAACAACCGAGCAGGTCGCCGCGTTGCCGACGGCGACGACAAGATCATCGCAGGTAATGCCGTTAGACGACAGGGCACCAAAGACGGCATCGGCATCGGCCAGCGTGGCACCGGCAGGCGAAACCTCGAGGATGAGCTGCGACACGGCAAAACCGGCGTCGACCAGAGCATACTCGACGACCTCGCCAAAACGCTCGGATGTGGCGTCGCTCCAAACCACCATTGCACGCTTGGGCTTGCCCACCGCCGAGGCAAACATGCGCGACAGCTCCTCAAACGCGCCCAGTCCAACGCGGACATCGACGCTGCGGTTTTGGAAATTAATAAGTTGACGGCGAATCATAGCAGTCCACGCTCCAAAAGCATCTCGGCACAAACGTAGGAAACATCCTCGAAGGACTTGTTGCGAATATCAAGGGTAATATCGGCGGCCTGGCGATACAGCGGACGGCGGTGCTCAAACAGGCGCGCCGCGTGCTCGGGCGAGCGAAAATCGGGGCGGGTATCGGAGCGCCGAATCTGGCGCATCGAGTCCTCAAAGTCGCCTTCGAGGTACACGCACGTACCCATCTCGTGCATCAGCTCAATATTCACCGGCGTCTCGACGATGCCGCCCCCACACGAAACCAGCAGGCTGCGCTCGCTTTGGAGCGAACGGAGCGCCGAGGTTTCGAGCTCACGAAAGCGATCCTCGCCCTCGGTCTCAAAAATCTCGGTCACCGACTTGCCGCACCGGCGCACGACCAGACGGTCGGTGTCGATAAATCGACGCTTGAACATGGTGCCGACGTTGCGCGCGAGCGTCGACTTGCCCGCGCCCAAAAAGCCGATAAAGAAGATATGGTCGCAGCCGTGTTTGGTGTGCTGGGACATGGCGAGACCTATTCCTCGCAGGGAAGGTCGCGCAGGGCCCGGCGCTCAAAGATACGGAAGATCTGCGTATACCACAGGTCCTGGGTGGCCTGCGGCTTGACCAAGATGGTGTCAACGCCGGCAAAGTTGCCGCTCCACACGTCAGTGTAGAGCTGATCGCCGATCAGCACGGCCTCGTCGGCCGTGGCGCCCAGGCGCTTAAGTCCTGCCTTGAGGGCAAACGGTGCCGGTTTCATGGCGTGGCTGATGGCCTCGAGCCCCAGCTCGCGGGCAGACGCCATGACCTGGTCGCGATGCCAGTTGTTGGACACCATGCACAACTTAAAGCCCTTTGCATGGGCAGCTTGGAGCCAGGCAGAAACCACAGCGGGAACCTGCTCGGTATCGCGCGGCACCAGGGTGTTGTCGCGGTCGAGCAGAATGGCTCGCTTGCCGTCGGCCCACAGGGTATCGAGGTCGATGCGATCGACCGAGGCAACATATCGTTTGGGGCTAAAAATCCTCATGATCAATTCCAAGACTGTTGGTGCTCTTCGTAGGTCTTCGAGAAATACTCCTCGTCCTGCGTAATGTAGAAATACAGGTCATCGGAGTCGGTCGGCTCAAGCGTGGCCTTGAGAGCCTCGAGCGACGGAGAGCAGATGGGCGTGGGCGGAAGGCCCTCGTGCTTGTACGTGTTATACGGGCTATCGCTTTGCAGGTCGTCGGCGGTAACCTCGCC
>CALGKS010000240.1 GCA_937930475.1 uncultured Collinsella sp.
CACAGAGTCGATCGTCGGCAGCGTCAGATGTGTATAAGAGACAGGGCCATAAGGGCGTCCATGTCGCAGTCCGGGTCGCACATCTCCTCGCCGATCTTATTAAAGCGATCGACCTTGGCGATCATGTCGCCAAATGCCATGCGCACGTTCTCGATGACGGTCTTGTCGTCGTCGAGCGGCGGCTCCTGCTGCAGGATGCCCACGGTGTAGCCGGGGGTAAGTCGAGCGTCGCCGTTGGAGACTTCCTCGATGCCGGCCATAATCTTGAGCAGGGTCGACTTGCCCATGCCGTTGGGGCCCACGACACCGATCTTGGCGCCGGGATAGAAGCTCAGGGTCACGTCGTCAAGGATTACCTTGTCGCCATGGGCCTTGCGAGCCTGATACATCTGGTAGATAAACTCTGCCATGATCACTCCGTTTTCATGCGGAGGGGTCGGCTGCCGCCGCTCCCCTATCTGCGGATTTTGGTCATACGCAGGGTATTGTCGCATGACCCCGCACGTACGACATGGCACCGCCCCCTTCGTCTACCGAAAGACCACGCCCCCGCTGCATACACCCATCGCCCCATTCGTGGCCAAATTATGGATTCAGAATATCTCATACTGTTAGATATTTCTCCTGAGCATAATACCTAATAGTATTAGCTAATCAGAAAGGAGGACCGATGGCAGCAACAACAGAAGCCCAGATCGAGTCGAGCGTCGAATCAACCTATGACGCCGCGAGCCTCCCTGCCGCGATCATAACCCGTGCATTCGGCACCATCAGCAACGTTGGTGGAACGGAGGCACTCAACGCCTCGCGCGGCGAGATGGGCGTACTCGGCTACCTCGCCTCGCACGACAATGTGACGACCCCTTCAAAGCTCATCGATGCCCTGGGTGTCTCGAGCGCACGCGTCGCCAACGCGCTCAAAACGCTCGAGCGCAAGGGATATATCGTACGCGAGACCAATCCCGACGACGGCCGCAGTGTGATCGTGCGCCTCACGCCCGAGGGCAGAGCATACGGCGATGCCAACTTCGAAGCGGCCGTGGCGCACCTTGGCAAGTTGCTCTCGCCCCTAAGCGACGCCGAGCAGATTGAACTCGCACGGCTCGTCGAAAAAATGGCGCGTCCGCTCGTCCGATAAAACAACCGGCGCCAGGTCTTCGCCACCTCGTTGGCGGCAACCCAGACCATGGTACCGATTTAAACCCGCCCGCCTAACGGCGGGTTTTATCCAGCTATTTATCTAATAGTGAAAGGTAATTTCCATTATGCTCAAAATGCTCAAATACCTTGACGGGCGCCAACGTCGACAGGCGTTGGTCACACTGGTATTTGTCATTGCGCAGGTGTGGCTCGATCTTACCCTGCCCGATTACATGGCAAATATCACATCACTTGCCGAGACACCCGGCTCCACCATGGGCGAAATCCTCGAACAGGGCCTCTACATGATGCTTTGCGCCGGCGGATCGCTCATCTGCAACGTGATCTGCGTGTACTTTGCATCGCGCGTCGCAACAGGACTTGCTCGCACGCTGCGCGGCAAAGTCTTCAATCAGGCGCTCGTGCTCTCAAAGGGCGATGTCGATCGCATCGGTGCCGCCTCGCTCGTCAACCGATGCACCAATGACATCACGCAGATCCAGAACCTCGTTTCGATGGGGCTCTCGGTCATCGTCAAGGCACCCGTAATGGCCATCTGGGCAGTTATCAAGATTGTCGGCTATGGCTGGGAATGGACGCTTGCAACTGGTGTTGCCGCGCTGAGCATCGTGTTCATGCTGTCGCTCACGGTCGTCGTCTGCATTCCGCGCTTTCAGAAGATTCAAGGTCTCACCGACGCGCTCAACCGCCTGCTGCGCGAGCACCTGACGGGCATCCGCCCCGTTCGCGCCTACAACGCGGAAAGCTATGAGCGCAGCCGTTTCGCAAGCGCGAACAAGGAACTCACGGACAACAACCTCACCGCCAACCACGTGATGGCCATTATGAACCCGGGCATGACGCTCGTTACCTCGGGCCTTACGCTTGCGGTCTATTGGATCGGCGCCGTGCTGATCGAAGCCGCGGCTCCCGGCGCGCGCCTCACGCTCTTCTCGCAGATGGTCGTGTTCTCCAACTACGGTATGCAGGTGATCCTTGCCTTCGTGCTGCTCAACATGGTGTTTGTGCTCTTGCCGCGCGCCCAGGTAGCGGCCGAGCGCGTGAGCGAAGTCATCGATGCCACACC
>CALGKS010000241.1 GCA_937930475.1 uncultured Collinsella sp.
CCGTAGTCGGGCCCAGGCCGCCGTTGCCCAACGAGGTGGCCGAGTACACCGAGTACGACCTGCAGCGCCTGGCCGTGAAGCCTGGGATCACCGGCTGGTGGCAGGTGACGGAGCGCAACTCAACGGGTTTCGATGGGATGGTTCAGCGCGACCTGGAGTACATCGCCAAGCGCGGTCCCGTTACGGACCTCAAGATCGTCGCTCTCACGGTGATCGAGGTCATCACCGGTAGGGGTGCGTGCTAATGCTCCGGGACTATTCAAAATTCGTTGAGCTCAAGCGTGTTCCCGTAATCGATGTTCCGATCACGGGAACCAATATGTCTGAGTGCGTCGAGTTTCTCACTCGCCATATAGATGAGCTACATGGCGAGTATATTTGCGTATCCAATGCTCACACGTCGGTTATGGCTCATGACGACCCTTCCTATTGGACCTGCCAAGCGGACTCCCTCATGTCCGTTCCCGACGGCAAGCCTTTATCTGTTGTTGGACGTAAAACAATAGAGTCAATGGGGCGTGTAACTGGACCCGATCTAATGCGAGAGATTTTCAGCATTTCCTTGCAGCAGGGATGGAGCCATTACTTCTACGGTAACGAGCAGAAGAATCTCGACGCTCTCAAGAATTCACTTCAAAAGGAATATCCGGGCCTGGAAATAGCTGGCATGGAGCCTTCGGTTTTCCGACCGCTCTCCGACAGCGAGAAGCGAGACCTTTCGCGACGTATCGCTGATTCGGGTGCAGACTTCGCATGGATTGCGCTGGGTGCGCCTCGCCAGGAAGTCCTCATGTATGAGCTTAAAGGTGGCCCCCAGCCAATAATGATCGGTGTCGGGGGAGCCTTCAATGTCCTCGCCGGAGTGGTGCCGGAGGCACCGATCTGGATGCAGGACTTGAGCCTCGAATGGCTATACAGACTTATCCAAGAGCCGAAACGGCTTTTCAAGCGATACCTCATTACTAACACTAAGTTTCTCTTTTACCAGTTCACTGGCGCAAAACGCAAGGAAGGCAAGTAGATGAAATCCACCACCACCTTTAAAGACAAGACCCTCATGATCACGGGCGGCACCGGCTCGTTCGGCAACACCGTGCTCAAGCACTTCATGAACACCGACCTGGCCGAGATCCGCATCTTCTCGCGCGACGAGAAGAAGCAGGACGACATGCGCCACCGCCTGCAGGAGAGGTCGCCCGAGCTCGCCTCCAAGGTGCGCTTCTTCATCGGCGACGTCCGCAACGCACAGTCGGTCCGCGACGCCATGCACGGCGTGGACTACAT
>CALGKS010000242.1 GCA_937930475.1 uncultured Collinsella sp.
ACGCCCATCAGGAACACGGCGTCGTAGCCCTCGTCGGCGACCTTGTCGGCGAGCGTGGTCATCTTCTTCCCGGTCTCGTAGACGTTCTTGCCGTCCTCGACATAGCCCTCCTGGCTAAAGTGCATGATCTCGATCTTCTCAGTTTCCTTCATGGTTTGTCCTTTCTGTCCTGGACGCGACTCTATACATCGCGTTTATTTTCGATACCAATTATAGACATACACCCGTCGTGTTTTTAATACCACTTTGTAATCTGTGCCGATCCTCGGTGAACGGTCGAAATTCTCGGGTGAGTGGTATTAAATTAGAATTAGATGTATATCTAGCACTCCTGACGCCTCCCCTGCGTGGCAAAGAACAGCGTTCCTACCAACGCAATGATCGTCGATGCTCCAAACAGCACCGCTTGAACGCCCAAAGCCTCCGCCAAAAATGGAGCAGCCAGCAACGGCAGCACGCCGGCACTCATCAGGCCAAAACGCACAAAGCCGGTAATACGTCCCAGGTATTTGATGTCCGCACGCTCCTGAATCAAGATCATCTGCAGCGGCTCCAAGAAACCCCAAGCCAAGCCATTGATCGCCTGACCGATAATCGCCACGCCTAACATATCGGTGCCCACGTACACCATCGACCCAATGCCCACCGTCATGAGCGCCCCGAGCAACAGCTGCAGATTGACGCGGCGAGACGAAAGCTTGGTCAGAGCGAAAGCGCCCACCGACGAAGTGAGCCCCACGACCGAGGACAGCCAGCCCAGCCAGACGATATCCACGTTGAGCACGTCGCGGTAGAACAGCGACTCCAGCGAATCGAACGCACCGAACGCAAAGAAGCCCAAAAAGCCCGAGATAAAGATGAGGCGCAGGTCGTGATCGCAAAACGTGAGCCGGGCGCCCTCGACCATACCGCCAAGGATGCCGCCCGTCTGCTTCTCCGCCTTTGGGGGAACCACGCTCTCATAGCAACCTAAGGAAAGCCAAGCCGCCACGCCCATCATGCCGGCCATGAGCAAGTAAACGGATTGCGTGGCAAAGCAGCTCACGATGGCACCGCCGAGCAGCGGGCCGGCAGTATAGGCGATGTTGCTGTAGAAAACCATCAGGCCGTTCACGCGCGTGCGACCCTCGGTAGTCGACTCAAGATAGCCCGGAAACGCATGCGTGCAGGTATTGATAAAACCACCCGCGAGCCCCAGAAAGCACGCTGCAAACACCAGCCCGGGCACAGACAGCGGCGCCAAGCCAATGCCAAGCGAAAGCACCGCCGTGACCGCACACGTCACAAACGACGTACGGCGCGGACCAAAACGGTCGATGACCGAGCCCGACACCATATTGCCCACCGACGTCGTAAGGTTGCGTACGAGCGTAATAGCGGCGACCAAAAAGGCCGTACCAGCCAAGTCATACGTCGCCGCGCCGATAAGCCCCAAAAAGTACACCGCATTGTTGGCGCACCACTGCAGGGACTCAATGAGAATCAGCCTGACTTCTGCCGGCGTCAGGCGCATTGCTTCGCGATCCTTCGCGAACATACGAACTCCTTCTATACAAAAAGGGGATGGAGGGCATAGGCCTGCTCCATCCCCTTTCCAGGTTGCAACGAAAATCTATGCAGCCGGGCCCTTAGGCCAGCACGCCGAAGAACGCGCCGATGATGCCCACGACCATGGTGGCAACGATCA
>CALGKS010000243.1 GCA_937930475.1 uncultured Collinsella sp.
CACTCCGGCTGCTTTGCAGAGTCGTTCGAAAGTAAACCGTGGCCGGCCCTTCGCCTTACGTATCACCATTGGAACTTTGGCTGATAGCTTTAGCGCAATGGGGGTTTGGCTGAAGGGACCTTTGGTACCCGTTCGGACACTTTAGCCCTTGATGAGCGTTTGGCTGATTGCTGCTTTGGGTACTCTTTGGGTTACTTTGGGTTTGTTTGATTTTTAATTGTTGGAGGGCCTGTATGTCGTATTTGGATCTGGCTCGGGGTCGTCATTCTTGTCGCGAGTTTGAGGATCGGGTCGTTGAGCAATCGGTCGTGGATGCCATTGTTGAGGCTGGGCGCATTGCTCCTTCTGCTTGTAATAATCATCCAAGCCGTGTGATGGTGCTTGATACTCCGGAGTTGTTGGAAAAGGCTGCTGCTTGTCAACCGCGCTTTGCTCGTGATGGGTCTATCTTTGGGGCTCCGCTTATCTTTCTTATTTGCAGCGTTACCGACAATGCTTGGGTGCGCCCTTATGACCAGATGAACTCCAGTGCTATCGACACCTCGATCGTCTGCGACCAGATGATGATGGAGGCGGAGGAGCAGGGCCTGGGTACGTGCTGGGTGTGCCATTTTAAGCCCGAGGTGGCCTGTGAGCAGTTCAACCTGCCCGAGGGCATCTATCCCTATCACATGCTCGTTTGCGGCTATCCTGCCGACCACATCGCCGATTCCGAACATCGCGAGGCCCGCACCATTCCACTCCCCGACTTCCTCCTCAAGTAGATCTTTGGGACATGCCTTAAAATCTACCTTTGACCGCTCACCCGTTCGCCGAGTTCTGCGCCAACACGCGCAGGACTCGGCGTTTTATTTTGCAGACTGCAACAGCCACAAAAAAGGACCCGCAAGCTGCGGGCCCTTTCTAGGCGCTAAATGATAGCTGGATGTTAGTCCAGGTCG
Organism: uncultured Collinsella sp.; assembly: GCA_937930475.1. Classification (GTDB taxonomy): domain Bacteria; phylum Actinomycetota; class Coriobacteriia; order Coriobacteriales; family Coriobacteriaceae; genus Collinsella. The sequence goes on from CALGKS010000243.1 coordinate 942, forward strand.
TCGGCGGCGAAGTTGTCGATCGGTGCGAAGGGATCGGCAACGGGGATAACCGGCTCGGCGACGGGCAGCGGCTCGGCAGCAGGAACGGTCACAGCCGGAGAAGCGGCGGAACCGACCGGCGTGGAAGCCATGAGATCGGACGGGAAGGAGTTCTGAGCATCGTCCATGAAGTGCTGGATGAGCTTGAGGTACTCGGCCTTGAACTCCTCGCGGGAAGCCTTAAGACGGTCGATCTCCTCAAGCTCGGCCTGCTTCTCGGTCAGGGCCTGGCGGATGACCTCGCGGGCCTTGGCGTCGGCCTCGTTGCGGATACGGTCGGCGTTCTCGTTGGCATCGTTGACGATGCCCTCGGCGGTCTGCTGGGCAGCAATCAGGGCAGCGGAAATCTGGCGCTCCTGAGCGGAGAAGTCGGGTGCGGGAGCGGCGACGGGCGCGGCAGGGACGGCCTGAGCGGCAGCATCCTGAGCCTGAGCGAGCTGGGCCTGCGTATCGGCGAGCTGCTGCTCGGTGGCGGTCAGACGACCCTTAAGATCGACAATCTTGGCGAGCATGGCGTCGACCTCAGAGGACAGGGTCTCCAGGAAGACGTCGACCTCGGCGGGATCGTAGCCGCGCTTGGCCTCAGAGAAGGTCTGAGCCTGAATGTCAGCAGGGGTAATAGCCATAACAAGTTCTCCTTTATCTTCGCCTTGGCGCCGTGCGCCCGACGTGAATTACTAAGCCAGTTTTATATGAGTATACCTATAAGAAGTTGCAGAACCAGCTTCTGCACCAACTGCAACGCAATAATCGCAACGACCGGTGAAAAATCGACGCCGCCCATGGGCGGGATAAACCGGCGGAACAAATTGAGCCACGGGCCGCACACGCTATCGAGAACGGCGGCGATATCCTGTAGCAATCCGCCCTGCTTCATAGGGATCCACGTCATAAGGCAGTAGACCACGATGAGCGTGGAGTAAAAGTTGAACAGCGTATTGACCAGCTGGACAATGGTGTAGATGTTGATGAGAATCTCCTCGTCTTGTCTTTACTTAAGGTAGCCGTCGGCACGGAGCTTTTTGAGGTCCGAATCCTTGACCTCGCAACCGGCGGGCAGCACCATAAACACGCGATCGCCCACCTCTTTGACTGTGGCACCCAGGCCGCAGGCAAAGCCGTAAGAGAAGTCCAGGACGCGCTTGGCGACCTCGGTACGAACGCCCACAAAAATCAGCGCGACAGGCTGCTTGGTACGCACGCGGCGCACGACGGTCTCCACGTCGTCATAGCTCTCGGGGCGCAGGACATAGGCCGGCAGCTGCGGCGTAGCGTTGATGATGTTGCTCGCATACGCCGAGGCATCGCTCGGTGAGGGAGCAGGTGCGGGGGCAGCAGCGCGGGCACGTGTACTCTCGGCGTAGCTCGACGGCGTGTCGTAGGCACCGGGACGATAACCGCCCGCAACCGTCTCCTGCGAGCGCGATGGCGGGTTGTAGGTCGTAGCGTGGCGAGAATCGTCACCGACCAGCTGGCCGGAGCGCGTGTATACGGCCACCGACTCGGCCTCGCCGCGGCGCGTCTGACCCAACAGGCCGTTGCTCGGCTCGTCCTGGGTGTAGAAGCCCTCGCCCGAGGCACCGCTGTAACCGTTGTTCTGGTAGCCGTCGTCATAGCCATCATCGTAGCCGTAGTCGTCGTCCTGACCATAACCCTGGTCGTAACCCTGCTGGCCGCCCAGGTGCATCTTATTTTTAATCTCGTCAAGGAAGCCCATGGTTGTGTCCTCTCGCGGTTTAGTGCAGGCGCTCTGATAATCAGTGCGCACTTCAGAGCCTTATTTTACTGCAAACTCCGGGCTAAATACTACCCTGCCCAGGCGAACGAGCGTAGAGCCTTCCTCAAGGGCAGGCTCAAAGTCCTCGCTCATGCCGCAGGAAAGTTCGGGCAGGCTCAGGTCGGAGTGCGTCGCCTCAAGCTCATCCCTTAGCTCGCGAAGTCCGGCAAAAGTGCGGCGCGCCACATCCTTATTCCCCCGTGGCGCCATAGTCATAAGGCCCTGCACACAAATTCCCTCAAGCTCCGCAAGCTCACCCGCGGCGTCTCGAACCTCGTCGGGCGAAAAGCCGCCCTTGGACTCCTCGCCGCTCACATTGACCTCGAGCAGCACGCGCTGGGGGCCGGAGAGCTCGCCCGCCTCAATCTTGCGGACCGCACGGCTCGAGATAGCCTGAGCCAAATGCAGCGAGCCTACCGAATGAATCAGCTCGGCCGAGCCCAGAACCGCATTGATCTTGTTGGTCTGCAGGTTGCCGATCATATCGAAGCGCACCTCGGGTAGCTCCGGATGCTCCGCGAGGCCCGCAAGCTTGCGAACGAGCTCCTGCGGGCGGTTCTCGGCAAAATGGCGATACCCCGCCTGAATAGCTGCAACGGTCTCATCGACGCCAACAGTCTTGGAGACGGCAATCAGGCGCGCGGCATCGTGGGGACGGCCCGCGCGATCGAGCGCCGCATAAAAACGCTCCAGAATCTGCTCGCGGCGAGCGCGCATCAAGTCCAAATAGTTATCCATTGCCAATCGCCTCCGCTAACAGCCATACAAGTAGTCCCATGCTAACGCAAGAGCGCGGCCTCGCATGTGCAAGGCCGCGCTCACTTAGGTATTTACAATCTTTCGACGAACGGAGCTGCCCTACTCCTCATCATCCTCGGTGTCGTCCTCGTCCTCGAGGTGCTCGAGCAGGTAGCGAAGACCCTCGCTCACCTCGTTAGCAGGCACCTTGGCAACATAGCCCGCATCCACGGCGGGCCTCATGATGACACCCTCGCCCGAAGGCACGCGCATGCTCTCAAGCTCATCCTCGTCCGTACGGGCGATATCGCCGGCAGTCATACGCTGTCCGGTCAAAAGGAAGGTCAGACGGCAGGCGGCATCGATGGAAATCGAGGCGATACGATCGAGGTAGCGCGAGACCATGATGGCGCGACGCAGGTCGTCATAGTTGCTGTCGTCGTCCATAAAATCGCCCGTGTCCATGCGGTTGAAAGTACGGAAGAACTTCTCATAGGCCGCGTGCACCGGCTCGTCCTCGACGGCCAGGTTGCAGATGATGGACATGTCGTTGGTGACGAGCGCGGAAAGCGACGAACCCAGCACCTGGTAAACAGCCTCGGCCTCGGCCTCAACCGTACCGACGAGTTCCTGGGGCAGCGAGATGTCGGCCTTGACCATGTGACGCGTGGCGCGGCAGATCTGGCGAACCTTATCGGTCATGCGCTGCAGGTTAAAGTCGACGTAGATGATTGTCTGCAGCAAGCGGAAGTCGGAGGCGACCGGCGACTGCGTAGCGATCAGGTTGTAGCACACGGCCTCCAAGTTGGCGCAACGGGCGTCAATCGAAAGCGTGCGCTTCTTGGTCTTGGTGGCGAGTTTGCGATCGTCGGTCGCGTAGGCCTTCACGGCGTCGTGAAGCGCCAGGTCAACAGCCTCGTAGATGCTCAGCATCTCGTGACGGGCCTCGATGAGCTGACGGGAAAACAGTTTGCGCATGGTTCACTCCAATCAGTTGGGTGCGGTCATGCCGCCCGCACAGTGAATACGCACCGGACCAGGTCCGATCGGTTTGGGACTAGTCGCACCGATCAGCCAAAGCGGCCGGTGATATAGTCTTCCGTCCGCGAATCCACCGGGCTGGTGAAGATCGCGTCGGTTTGACCATACTCGATGAGCGTGGCGGGCTCGCCGGCAACTTCCTGCAAGAAAAATGCGGTGTAGTCGCTAATACGAGCGGCCTGCTGCATAGAATGCGTGACGATGATGATCGTCATCTCGGGCGCCAGCTCGGCCATCAGATCCTCGACCTTAGAGACGGACGTGGGGTCGATGGCGGAGCAGGGCTCGTCCATCAGCAGGACATCGGGCTGCACCGCAAGCACACGCGCGATGCACAGACGCTGCTGCTGACCGCCCGAGAGCGCCAAACCATCCTTGTTGAGCTGATTGGATACCTCTTTCCAGAGGTTGGCACGCTTGAGCGATTCTTCCACGATGTCATCGAGGTCGCTTTTGCTAGTCACGCCCTGCAGACG
>CALGKS010000244.1 GCA_937930475.1 uncultured Collinsella sp.
CGGCGATGGGAGCCTGTGCCTGTTCGACGGCCTGCTCGGCGGCGGCAAGTGAATGCTCAAGATCGGCGGTCACGCGCGGAATGTCTTCCTCGGCCTTGCGGAGGGCGTCGGCAGCGTCGGAGATTTGCATAGACAGCTCGCTGGTGCGCACGGTGTAATTGGCGGGATTTGCCGAAGGGTTGCGCTGCAGCTCGGCATACTCGCGACGCAAGGTCTCGAGCTGTGCGCGCGTAGCATCGGCAGTTTGTCGTGCGGCGGCGACACCGGCATCGCGCTCAGCCTTCACTTTGTCGCGGATGCGCTTGGAATCTTCGAGTCGACGAACCAGGCGGTTGCCGGTCTCGCGCGAACTCGCCTCGCGGGCTTCCACGGCGTCGAGTGCAGCCTTCAGGCGGAGCTCGGTCGCATCGTCCTCTGCCTTCATTTGCTCGAGCTGACCCTTGAGCTCCGTCGCTTTGGCGGCATGGGCATCACGGTTACTTTCAGCTGCCGCAGCGGTCTTTTGTGCCGTGGCGATTGTCTGGCGCTGGTCGGCGATGATCTGATCGTAGCGGCCTGCGATGTCCTGGCGCGTCTCGAGCTCCTCTGCCTGGTCGGCGATGCGCTGCTCAAGCTCGGACAGGTGGGCGCGGGCATCGGCGAGTGCCTTCTTGGCGGCGTTCATCTCGCGCATGGCCGACGCGCCCTGGGCGATAAAAGTGCCCACGGCGTTAGCGGTGTTTGAGACGGCGCTCCCCAGGTCGCGGCTCGTGGCGGGAGCATGCGAGGTGGTCGGGTGTACGGCCTCGGCGGCATTCGTATCGGCAGTCTGCGGCGCGGCGATATTGCCGGTGCCGCCTTCGATCACGGAAAAGCCCGCTGCGTGCGGGTCGACCGCGTCGGCGCCGATCGTGGGGTGCTCGAGTTGCAGGAACGAGGGCATGGTGCTGCCCTGGTCGGCAACCGGGGTCTCGCCGGGCACAAACGTCGAGGCGGCCTCGGCGGCTTCCTCTTCCTCGGCGTCGACATCGGCATCGGCGACAGCGTCCTTCAACGCTTTGACGGCATCCATCATGGAGTCCATGACGGCGTCGAGCTCTTCTTCCGAAGACACCTCGATGGGGCCTGCTGCTTGCGGAGCGTTCTCAGCCTTGGGCTCAGTATCGCTCGGGTCCGGCTGCTCTAGCTGCTCTTCTTTGTCTTGCTCTGCGGCGACATTTGCGTCTGCGGCCTCGTCTGCGGCGGCAGGAGCCTCCTCGACAGCGGCATCAATGCCGCCAACGCTTCTGGTGGAAGTATCGCAGTCGTCAATGGTGTCTGCGGAATTATCAATATGCTGTTGAGTCTGGGGGTCCAGCTCGTCTGTCATAGGCATGTGCTCCTCATCGTTGTTCGTCACCCTATGATAAAGTCTCGCGCCGACATCCCGCGCCCCGCAGCAAAGTTTCAAAACGTGTTCGATGACTCGTTGCGTTAACAAAAACTCGGTCGCTCTATCCAATTTTTACTTGACATTCCCTTCGCCGAAAGACGTTGCACCGTTCGCCTGCCATGGGCTTTATTTTTCACTTGAACCCGCTAAAGTTGCATGTCAGCTTTTGGCGCGTGAAGTTGGATGCGCGCAGTCGACGGGCGGGCCCGTCGCGATTTGAAAGGACTTTGTATGGGACTTTTCACTGGTAAGACCGTGATCGTCACCGGCGGCGGCAAGGCCACGCTCAAGGACGGTTCCGCCGGCTCCATCGGCTACGGCATCGATATCGCTTTTGCCAAGGAGGGCGCGAACCTCGTCATCACCGGCCGCAACGTCGCCAAGCTCGAGGCTGCCAAGGAGTCTCTCGAGGCTGAGTACGGCGTCAAGGTTCTGCCTGTTCAGGCCGATGTCTCCGCCGGCCAGGACAACGAGGCCGTCGTGCAGAACGTTATCGACAAGGCGATTGAGGAGTTCGGTCGCATCGACGCCGTCGTCAACAACGCTCAGGCCAGCGCCTCGGGCGTGACCATTGCCGATCACACCATGGATCAGTTTAACCTGGCCATTTACTCCGGTCTGTACGCTACCTATCTGTATATGCAGAAGGCTTATCCGCACCTGAAGGAGACCAAGGGTTCCGTGGTCAACTTTGCTTCGGGCGCCGGCCTGTTTGGCAACTACGGCCAGTGCAGCTATGCTGCCGCCAAGGAGGGCATCCGCGGCCTGACTCGCGTCGCCGCCAACGAGTGGGGCAAGGACGGCATCAACGTCAATATCGTTTGCCCGCTTGCTTGGACCGCTGCGCTCGAGAACTTCCAGGATGCCTATCCCGAGGCTTTCAAGGCCAACGTCCACATGCCGCCGGCAGGCCACTACGGCGACGTCGAGAAGGAGATCGGCCGCGTGGTCGTTCAGCTCTGCGGCCCCGACTTTAAGTATATGAACGGCGAGACTGTCACCCTCGAGGGCGGCATGGGCCAGCGTCCTTAGGGGTTACGTCTCAGGTTCCGCCGTTCTAACGAACGGCGGACCAGCCGACGCTGCGCGGGCCGCATTTGGACAATCTGACGTTCAACTTCAAGGGCGCGACCAGAAGGTCAGCGCCCTTTCGTTTCACGTCACCTTGTCTCAAATGCGACCCGCTCGCTGACTTTGCCAAAATATCGGCGTTGCCGTGGCTGGTAAATAGCTCCACTCATTGGGGACGTACTTAAATGAGTGGGGACAGTCCCTAAGTGCCGGCGGATTGGGACGCTCCTTTGCAAGATGGCGCTGAAGACTGTCCCCAACGACTAGTCGTTTAATGCGCCAGTTTCTGTCGAGTCGGTGCGGTTCGATGGTTGCTCGTATAATGGTCTGCGTATGAACCGCAACCAAGGAGTTCCAGTTTATGGACCAGAACCTCTTTAAATTCGACCTGATCGCCGAGGACCCGACGACGCATGCGCGCGCCGGCGTGCTGCACACCCCGCACGGCGACATCGAGACGCCGATCTTTATGCCCGTGGGCACCAAGGCAAACGTCAAGGGCATCCCCACCGAGACCGTTAAGCAGCTCGGTGCGCAGATCGTGCTCGCCAACACCTACCACCTGTCCATGCGTCCCGGCGAGGACACCATCGCTGAGCTGGGCGGACTGCACAAATTTATGAACTGGCATGGCCCCATTCTTACCGACTCGGGCGGCT
>CALGKS010000245.1 GCA_937930475.1 uncultured Collinsella sp.
GGCTAGGAGATGTGTATAAGAGACAGGTTGGGAATCAATCATCTGCTGCCAACACCCCAAGGCAAATCGCATCACATGATGCAGCTCGTCCGGTACATAGGTCACCAAATCGGCGTCGTGGTCGGACGACTCGATCAATACGGTCTGACGGGTGGCCCGCAAGGTCTTGAACTTATTCTCGAGCCAGATGCAGTCACCATCACGCCGGATGATGTTGGCGAGCCCCTCCGTGTCGCAAAAGGGGCACGCGGTACCGGGGCGCCGATTGTCGTCGGGCTTGCCGCTCGCCTGCTGAACGTCAAATACCAGTGCCACGGGCTACACCTCCAACGGCACGATCTTGGTGCCATGGAGCTCGGACACACCCAGCGCCGTTGCAACCACATCGCGGTTGGCCGTGGTAATGCCGCCGCCGGGAAGGATGGTCAAACGATCACCCGCATACGCGATGAGGCGGGCCAGATGATCGAAGTTGCCCTCGATCGGCGTGCCGGCCGCGCCGCCGTGCGTCAGGACGCGCGTAATGCCGCAGTCGGCAAGCGTGTCAATCGCATCGAGCTGAGCCTCTGGCGAGAGCTGGTCAAACGCCATGTGGAAAGTGATGTCAAGGGACTCGCGCTTGCACTCCTCCGTCGCGCAGCCCGTAGCCATCACGAGGGCGCCGAGGGTGAGCTCGTCGAGCGCCCAGCCGCTGGCACAGGGCTTGCAGCAGCCAAAGACCAAGCCGTCAACGCCCGCACTCACGGCAAGGCCCAGATCCATCTCCATCATACGCAGCTCGTCCTGGTTGTAGTGAAAGTCACCGCCACGCGGGCGAATCATGCACATCACCCGTGCATCGTGCTCGTGAGCATAGTTGGTCGTAGCGCTGATAACGCCGGCCGAAGGCGTAGTGCCACCAACGGCCAAGTTGTCGCACAGCTCAATGCGACCCGCACCGGCCTTGATGGCCACCGGTACCCGCTCAAAGTTCTCGGCGCAAAACTCGTACAGCATAGATAGACCCCCAGAAGACAGCAAATGTTTTCCGACGGGCATTGTCACAC
>CALGKS010000246.1 GCA_937930475.1 uncultured Collinsella sp.
AGCACGGAGCTCGTCTTGTCCAGGCCGATGAGCTCCTTGAGCTCGGCGTACTCGGGATCGAGCATGAGGGTCTCGACCAGGCCGGTGGTCACAGCGCCGGACTCGCCGGAGATGACGCGCGGGTCGCCCTTCTCGGGAGCGCCCAGGGTGCGCATGCCGCGAGCGGTGACCCAGTCGGGGCAAGACACGAAGGCGGTGGTGTGGTTGCGCAGGATATCCCAGCCCAGAATGTTGGGCTCGCCGCAGCACAGGCCGGCCATGATGGAGGGCATGTCGCCGTCCACGATGCGCGGGTCGCCGTCGCCGGCGGCAGCGCCCTTGTACAGGCAGGCGGCAGGCGCGCACTCGACCACGACGAAGGTGGGCGGGTTATCGGGATACAGGTTGGTGAAGTAGCCCACCACGGCGCCGGCCAGCGAGCCCACGCCAGCCTGGACAAAGACGTGTGTCGGGCGGTTGATGGCCATCTCGCGCAGCTGCTCGGCAGCCTCGGAAGCCATGGTGCCGTAGCCCTCCATGATCCAGGACGGGATCTTCTCGTAGCCCTCCCAGGCGGTGTCCTGAACGATGACGCCGCGCTCGCAGGCATCGGCCTCGGCGGCGGCCATGCGCACGCACTCGTCGTAGTTGACCTCTTCGATGGTCACCGTGGCGCCCTCGGCGGCGATGTTATCGAAGCGGGGCTTGGTGGAACCCTTGGGCATGTGCACGACGGCCTTCTGGCCCAGCTTGTTGGCAGCCCATGCCACGCCGCGGCCATGGTTGCCGTCGGTGGCGGTAAAGAAGGTAGCCTGGCCAAAGTCCTTGGCAAGCTGATCGGAGGTCAGGTAATCGAAGGTGCACTCGGCAACGTCCTTGCCGGTCTCGTCGGCAATGTAATTGGCCATGGCAAACGAACCGCCCAGAACCTTAAAGGCGTTGAGGCCAAAGCGATAGCTCTCGTCCTTAACGCACAGGTTGGACAGGCCCAGGCGCGCGGCCTGGCCGTCCAGGCGGGCAAGCGGAGTGACGGTGTACTGGGGGAACGACTGGTGGAAGGCGCGGGCCTTCTTCACGTGGTCGAGGCTCATGATTCCCAAGTGCTTGTCATCGCTCTTGGGCATCGTGTTGCCCGCCCACTGGATCTTATCGGCCATACGGTGAACTCCTTAAGTTCTCTCTTGCCGGCCCCCGCATACGCGTTTCAGCCCATTCCCATTCATGCGACTGAACTTTTATGTGGATGCCAAACAAAAAGTTTGTTAGTACTGTTCTATCACACTTTTTGATTGG
>CALGKS010000247.1 GCA_937930475.1 uncultured Collinsella sp.
AGCGTCTCTTTGTCGTCGCGCGTCGAAAACGTAAAGTGACCGTTATCCTTGGTGAAGATGGCAAAACGCGTGATCTTCTTGGTACCGCGCAAAACCTCGGCGGCAATATAGTCGACCTCGTCCCACGGAATCTGAATATAATCCTCGGGATTGCGCTCGTTATAGTACTCAAACGCCTTATTGCCCACCATCACGTTGCCGTGGCTGGTAAGCCCCATCAGGCAGGTTGCCGGCGTTGCCAGATCGACCGTGCTGTTCTGAGATTGCGCCATGCGCGCCTCGCCCTCCAAATAAAACAATCGGACCGCATCCAGTGTACCCACCGGGTGCGGTCCGTTTCAATGGCTCAAAAGCCCTTGCCTAGCAACTCTCGGTCTTAAACCGAAGCGTGCTTACATGAAGCCGCAGACGCGACCGATGATGCCGACGGCGAAGAGGGCCAGGATGATGACGATCGGGCTGACCTTCTTCTTGAGGAGCTTGCAAACCAGCAGGGTCAGGCACACGGCGGCAAGGCCGGGGATGAGCTGATCGAGGTTGGCCTGAAGCGTAGTGACCTTGACCTGATCAAGGGCAGTACCGCCGATGGAGTTATACATCGTCAGTGCTTCCTTGACACCCTCGGAACCGGAGGGCAGGTTAGCCCAGTCGATAAAGGCGCCAGCAGACTGCTTGACCGTGGAGACGATCGGAGTGAAGGAAATGGACACCCAGCGCTCGACCAGGGCGCCGATGATGAACATACCCAGGATGGAAGCGCCCTCGGTGACCTTGCCCATCAGACCGCCGGAGAGGTCCTTGGCGATGGAGGAGCCGACCTTGTAGCCAAACTCCTGCGTGTACCACAGGAAGGCGTAACGGATGATGTTCCACGCGAAGAAGAACAGCAGCGGACCGGCAATGCTGCCGGACAGGGCCAGGGAAGCGCCCAGAGCGCCCAGAATCGGGCGAAGGGTGAACCAGAAGGCGGGGTCGCCGACGCCGGCGAGCGGGCCCATCATACCGACCTTGACGCCCTGAATGGCGACGTCGTCAATCGGAGCACCGTTGGCGCGCTCCTCCTCGAGAGCGAGGGTAACGCCAATGACGGGGGCGGAAACATAGGGATGGGTGTTATAGAACTCCAGGTGGCGCTTAAGAGCGGCAATCTGGTCATCCTTGCTGGTGTAGAGCTTCTTGATCGCAGGGATCATTGCGAAGCACCAGCCGCCATTCTGCATACGCTCGTAGTTCCACGAGCCCTGAAGGAACTGATGACGGAAGCAAACCTTCTTGCGGTCAGCCTTGGTGAGCTGAATCTTGTTCTCTGCCATATGTATCACTCCCCTCCTACTCGTAATCGTTCAGAATGTCGCCGAGCGGGTCACCGGAGCCACCGCTCATGCCGCCACCCTGCTTGGCCAGATCCTTAAGGCCAAGGTAGATGAGGGCAAGGGAGATGCCGATGAGGCCAAGGGCGATCAGCGTGAGCTGAGGGATGGCAGCAAGGACAAAGCCGAGGATGAAGAACGGCCAGGTCTCCTTGGTGGCCATCATGTTGATGACCATGGCGTAACCGACGGAAGCGACCATGCCGCCGCCGACAGCCATGCCGCCGGACAGCCAGTCGGGCATAGCGTTAAGCGCGTTGGTAACAGCCTCGGCCGGGATGATGCACAGAAGCACTGCCGGGATGGCGATACGAAGACCCTGCATAAGGATGGCAGCGTACTGCCAGCGCTCGATGCCGGCGAAGTCGCCCTTCTCGGCGCAACCGTCCATGGCGTGAGCGATAGCGGTAGCCAGGGTACGGCAGATCATGGTCAGGAACAGACCAGCGACCGACAGCGGGACGGCGACGGCGATAGCGGCGGTAACGGCCTTGCCCGAATCGGTGGCGCCGCCGTTGAGGGCGAGCACCATGATGATCGAAGAGGCGACCGAGGCCAAAGCGGCGTCAGGCGCGACGGCGGCGCCGACGTTAGCCCAGCCAAGGGCCATCATCTGGAGCGAACCGCCCAGGAGGATGCCCTCCTGAAGGTGACCGGTTACGAGACCGATAAGCGTGCATGCCACGAGCGGCTGATGGAACTGGAACTCATCCAGAATGCCTTCCATACCGGCAAGCAACGCGACAATCGCAACAAGCAGAATAGTGATTGCAGACATGTATCGGACCCTCCTTTACTATGCTTGAGCGGCCAGTTCGGCCTTAGCTTTCTTCAACATGGCGTCGAGATCCTCGGAGGAATCCGAAGGAACCTTGCGGACCTCGAACTTGACGCCCTTGGCCTTGAGGGCCTCGAGAGTCTTGACGTCATCATCGCCCATAGCGACGGCGTTGGTGACGACGACCTTGCCCTTGGAGTGAGCCATAGAACCGATGTTGACTTCCTTGATGTCGACGCCGGCCTCGATGGCCCTGAGCAGATCCTGCGGGTTCTCGAACAGCAGCATGGCCTTGGTGTCACCAAAGCGCGTATCCTTGACGACCTCGGCCATCTTCTTGATGGGCACGACGTTGGCATGGACTCCCGGAGGGGCAGCCTGCTCGATCATGGTCTTGCGGAGCTCGTCGTGAGCAACGCCGTCGGAAACCACGATGATGCGGTTGGGGTTGATCTGCTTGGTCCACGTGGTGGCCACCTGACCATGCAGCAGACGGGTGTCGATACGGACGTGGGCGATCTTGATGTGCCCATCGCCGATGACCGTTCCCGGAGGGATGGCGCCTGCAGGAGCAGCGGCGGCCGTAGCCGGCTTCTTCTCCTCGGGCTCCAGAGACTCGGGCTTGACGCGCACGCCAGCCTTAGCCTCAGTCACGAGATGTTTTGCGATCGCATGTGCAGTGTTCTTTGCGTCAAAGCGCTGCGAATATGCCTCGATGAGCATAGGCAGGTTGACACCGGTGACGATAGCCCAGGAATCGTGGCCCTCGATGAGCCCGCTGATCTGGTTGAACGGCGTGCCGCCCCACAGATCAACGAGGAAGAGCACCTGCTCCTGGTCCTCGAAGGAAGCGACTGCTTCCTCGACCTTGGCACGGAAGTCGTCGGGGCCCATGCTCGGCTCGAGCGAGACCACGGCAACAGACGGCTGATCGCCAAAGACCATCGAGCCCGTCTGCTTGATTCCAGCCGCCAAGTCACCATGGCTAGCAAGAACAATACTTACCATCACATAACCTCCTTTTTGTCTACGTATTCCCTACACGACATTAAGGAAGTATACCTGTTTAGTTTGTGGAATTAGGGCTAAATTCGCAAAAGGTTGGATTATTTGTTTAAACGTCTAGGTTTGTTACAAGTTGATTACGTTCCTGCTTTTTGACTCATTACACGCCAAGGCGTCGCTCATCAAGCCATGCATTTTACAGATACAAGCAGACTGTTCATTAATATCGATTTTAGGCAAGCGCGAATGCGCTTGTACTGCCGCTATTTTGTTTAAACAGACATAACTTGACTATTAGCATGACTTATGTAATAGCGCAAGTAGTCGTTGGGGACGTTCTTAAACGGCTAGTCATTTAAGAACGTCCCCAACGACCAAGTTAGGCGATGTGGAGGGGGTTGGCGGCGTCGACGGCGTCGGGGGCGTCAGAAGGACCGTCGGGGGCAGCGTCTGCCGGATCCTCGTCGGGGGTCTCAATCTGCTTGATCATGACCTCCTGGCCCTGCAGCAGGTATGTCTCGCCGCTACCGCAATGGGGGCAGGTCTTGCCGTGCTCGACTGTCGAATAGTCGCGGGCGCACGCCTCGCAATGCGTCACGGCCTCGACAGGCTCCACGATAAGCTCCGCGCCCTGCGTGATAGGCTTTTTATCCGCCGCCCAGCGCCAAGCGTCGAGCAGCAGGTCGGGAACGACGCCCGAGACCTCGCCCAGCAACAACGTCACGCTCGAAACGCGACTCACGCCATTGGCGCGCGCCGCATTCTCGACATCGCGAATAATGTGATAGACAATTCCGAGCTCGTGCACTTTTGATTCCTTCCGTCGTTTCCGTTTTGGCTACTTACTTGCGACCGAATTTGATCTTAATCGCACGTTTCAAAGCATACTTACCTAGGCTCGGAAGCTTTTGCTCGTATTTGACCATCGTTGAGCAATCGGGGCGGTCGCGATCCAGATGGATGGCGTCGAACGCGCACTTGGTGGTGCACAGGCCGCAACCGATGCACTTGTTGGGGTCGACGATCGAGGCACCGCAACCCAGGCAGCGGGCGGTCTCGGCACGCACCTGCTCCTCGGTAAAGGTCTCGACATACTCGCTAAACGGCTCAGCCTTCTCGCGCTCGCGGTCAACGTGGGCAACCTCGCGGCTCGTGTTGTCGTAGCCCTCGAGCACAACGTCGTCGCGGTCGAGCGCGGTGTAGCGGCGCTGGTTGCGGCCGATGGTGAGCGTGGAGCCCGGCTGCACAAAGCGGTGGATGGACACGGCGGCCTCGTGGCCGGCGGCGATAGCATCGATGGCAAAGCTCGGACCGGTGTAGACGTCACCGCCCACAAAGATGTCGGGCTCGGCGGTCTGATAGGTCTGGGGATCGGCAAGGGCACCCTGGCCGCGGCCGAGCTCCACCTTGGAGCCAGCCAGCAGGTCGCCCCACACAATGGACTGGCCAATCGACATGACCACGCGGTCGGCATCGACACGACGCAGGTCGTTCTCGTCGTACTCGGGCGCAAAACGGCCCTCGTCGTCAAAGACACGCGTGCAGCGCTTAAAGGTAATGCCGCACACACGACCGGCCTCGTCCAGGTGGACCTCCTTGGGGCCCCAGCCGCAGCTGATGTGCGCGCCGTCCTCAACGGCCTCGCGACGCTCCTCCTCGCTGGCGGGCATCTGCGCCTCGCTCTCCAGGCAGAACATCTCAACGTGCTCGGAGCCCAGGCGGCAGGCGTTGCGGGCCACGTCGATAGCCACGTTGCCGCCGCCCACCACGATGGTGCGGCCGGGCAGCGCGCCGATCTTGCCGCTGTTGACCTCGCGCAAGAAGTCGACGGCCACGGTCACGTCCTCGGCATCCTCGCCCGGAATACCGGCAAGGCGGCCGCCCTGGCAGCCAATGGCAACATAGAAGGCCTTAAATCCCTGCTCGCGCAGGTCATCGAGCGTCACATCGCGACCGACCTCCACGCCATAGCGGAACTCGGCGCCCATCAGGCGAATGACCTCGACCTCGGCCTCGATGACGTCCTTCTGTAGCTTAAAGTTGGGAATACCGTAAGTGAGCATGCCGCCCGGGCGCTCGTTCTTCTCGAACACGACGGGCTTGTAGCCCTTCTCGGCCAGGTAGAAAGCACAGGACAGGCCGGCAGGACCGGCACCGATGATGGCGATCTTCTGGTCAAAGCCGCCGGCGCGCGTCGGCGTCACCACGGGCGGGACATAGCGGGTCGCAGCGTCCAGGTCGCGCTGGGCGATGAACTTCTTGACCTCGTCGATGGCCACGGCGGCGTCCACACGGCCACGGGTGCAGGCATCCTCGCAGCGGCGATTGCACACGCGGCCGCAGATGGCGGGCAGCGGGTTCTCGCGCTTGATGAGCGCCAGCGCCTCGTCGTAGCGACCCTGGGCAGCAAGCTTAAGGTAGCCCTGAACGGCAACGTGCGCGGGACAGGCCGTCTTGCAGGGTGCGGTGCCGGACTCATGCGTCTCGATGCGGTTGTCGTTGCGGTAATTGGGCGACCACTTGGTGTGGTCCCACTTGGTGGCGTCGGGCAGCTCCTGGCGCGGATACTCGGGCACCTGTCCGCCGGCCTTTTTGCTGCAGAGCTTCTGGCCCAGCTTGGCGGCGCCGGCCGGGCACACCTCTACGCAGCGACCGCAGGCCACGCACTTGTCCTTCTCGACCTTGGCGACATAGGCAGAGCGCGACAGGTTGGGCGTGTTGAACAGCTGCGAGGTGCGCAGGGCATAGCACACGTTGACGTTGCAGTTGCAGATAGCGAAAATCTTGTTCTCGCCGTCGATGTTGGTGATCTGGTGCACAAAGCCGTTGTCCTCGGCCTGGCGCAGGATGTCGTAAACCTCGTCGCGCGTCACGTAATGGCCGCGGTCGGTCTCGACCACGTAGTCGGCCATATCGCCCACGGCGATGCACCAATCGGCCGGGTCGTCGGCGCAGCCCTCGCCCATCACGCGACGGCTCGCGCGGCAGCTGCAGGTGCTAGCGGCATATTTGCCATCGTATTTGTCGAGCCAGTGCTCGATATGCTCAATAGGCACCGAGGTGCTCGCGGCGTCAATGGCCTTCTCGACCGGAATGACGTGCATGCCGATACCGGCGCCTCCGGGCGGCACCATCGGCGTAGCCTTGGACAGCGGCCCCTTGGAGGCCTGCTCAAAGAACTTGGCATAGACCGGATGCTCCTCGAGCTGACTCACGCGCATGTTGAGGAACTCGGCAGAACCCGGCACCAGCATGGGCAGCACCCACTGCTTGGCGCGCTCGGGGTTTTCCCAGTTGTACTCGAGCAGACCCCTGTAGCTCATGTCGTCGAGCATCTTCTCGATATCTGCCTCGGGCATGCCGGTGAGCTTGACCATCTCGGGCAGCGTATAGGGACGGCGCATCTTCATCTTGCAGAGCACTTCGGCCTGCTCGTCGGTTGCGGCCTCGGCAAACGACCAGTACTCGTAGCCCAGCAGCTCATCGCGATGCAGCAGGCGGTTGGTGCAATGCTCGCACAGCTTGACGATGGCCTCGCGCGGATGCTCCGGCAGCGGCGGCACGAACTCCGAACCGATATCGGGCTCGGTGTAGCTAATTCCCGGTCCGTTGAGAATCATGGTTGTCCCTTCTCTTGCCGCAGCACGACAAGGCCGCAGCGCCCCTCTTTTTTTGCAGGCCGGGCATGCCCCCATGCCGTTCACCCACCATTGTTGACATTGTGTCAAAAATAGTATTGACGAACCGTCAACAATATTCAAGACTGATAGGCGAACGGTCAGGCAAAAGAGGATGAAAGGCGGCAAAACATGGGCAACAACGCAGCAGATACCTCTGTGGTCGATGCCGTCCCTGTATCCGATAGCGCGGCAAAGCGCCTGACGGGCGACGAACGCCGTCGCGAGATCCTCGATGCCGTGCGCACCGTAAGCTCCGAGTTGGGCGTGTCCCACCTATCGGTATCGGCCGTGACCAAACGAGCCGGCTGCACGCGTTCATTGTTCTACCACTACTTTGCCGACATGGACGCCGCCGTCACCGCTGTTATGGACGAGGCGATCGACGGCTTTATCTCCGAACTCGAGCAGTGGAACGCCGGCCGCACCGTCGGCGATATCGAGGGCGCGCTCGACACCGTCGCCCCGCTCTTTAAGCGGCTGGTCGTCAGCGGCCATGAACTGCCGCACACGCTGACCTCCAACAGCGGCGCACTCTACGGCGGCTTTCTGCACAACGTGGTTCAGCGCGTGGCTCAATACATCTGCGACACCACCGTGGTGGACTTTGTCGCCCATCACGAGCTGCGCATCGACCATGTCTACGAGACGTTCTACACCCTCATCATGGGTCTTTTGATGTATATCCGCACGCATCCCGATGTGCCCGACGAGACGGTCAAGGAAATCATCGCCTCGACACTCCACATCGAGGGCTATACCGCCAAGTATCCGGAGCGCAAGCCCCAGAACTGACGACATTTGGCCAAACTGCCCGCGATCGGAAGAGGGGCCGCGGGCTTGTGAAAGGAGAGCAGCATGCTGTTCGATGTTTGGGGTAGCAATACCCTTATCCACTGGGTCGGCTGGGCCATGGTCTTTATCGGCCTGATCGTGCTCAACGAGGTCGGCCGCCGCACCAAGCTCGGCGCGGCCATCATCTTTGGCGTGGCTCCGCTGGCCATGACCATCTACTGCGTCGCCATCGCCATCGGCGTTTCGCAGGGCGCCGAGTGGGCACTCACCAACCCCACCCATGTGTACCAGAACAGCTGGTTCCACTACGCCAAGGTATACGCGGCGCTTGCCGGTTGCTGGGGCTTCATTGCCATTAAGTACCAGTGGGGCAAGATCGGCAAGGCGCATTGGTTCCGCGCGTGGCCGTTTGTGATCGTCGCCATCAACATCATGATCGCCGTCGTGTCCGACTTTGAGAGCGCCTATCACTTCTTCGTCCTGGGCGAGTCCACCTGGGTCACCTCCGAAGGTGCTACGCAGCTGGCCGGCTGGAACAACGTGTTCAACGGCATCGCCGGTATCATCAACATCTTCTGCATGACCGGTTGGTGGAGCGTCTACGCCTCCGAGGATCAGACCGACATGCTGTGGCCCGACATGACCTGGGTCTACATCATCGCCTACGATATCTGGAACTTCTGCTACACCTACAACTGCCTGCCCACCCACTCCTGGTTCTGCGGCTTTGCGCTGCTGCTGGCGCCCACCGTCGCCGCCTTTATCTGGAACAAGGGCGGCTGGATTCAGAACCGCGCCTTTACGCTTGCTATTTGGTGCATGTTTGCCCAGGTGTTCCCGTACTTCCAGGAGGAGTCCATCTTTGTGACCCACTCCACGCTCGACCCCGGCGCCGCCACCGCGGTCTCGATTGCCGCGCTGATCGCCAACGTCGCCGCGATCATCTACATCGCCTACCGCGCCAAGAAGCTCGGCCGCAACCCCTACAAGCAGGATGTCTTTGAGGGCACCAGCGATTGGGAGAAGGCCACTGCCCGCCGCGCCAAGGTCGATTACGCGCACGCCGAGTAACATGTTGATCGCTGTTGGTACTTGGGCATAGGCCCACCTGCCAGGCTTTTCAATCCAATGTCTCGTAGAGCCCCCGGAAAGCGTTTCGCTCGCTTTCCGGGGGCTTTTGTCGTTGCGCCTTCATTCAAAAACACACGCACAAATAAAATTGGATTTCAAATCATGCGGCAGCTCTATGGGGTCCTGTTTTTGGGTACAGTGTTGTCCCGATATTGAGCTTGGGGGATATATGAAAGATGAG
>CALGKS010000248.1 GCA_937930475.1 uncultured Collinsella sp.
CGTAAGACATTTTTGGAAGAGCAACAAGGATATACGGGTGAGCGGTCGATATTGTCCGGTAAACGGTTGATTTGTCAGTCGGGCAGGTAGTGTATGCTAGAACGCAAAAAACAAGCGATACGAAACCGACGGGAGAAGCAGTGGCAACGATGGACAAGAAAAACGTCTCAATGAACGATGTAGCGGTTGCCGCAGGTGTCTCCCTCAAGACGGTGTCTCGTGTGATCAACGAGCCCGATAGCGTGCGCGAATCGACGCGCGATAAAGTCCATGCGGCCATGGAAGCGCTTGGGTTTCGAACTAACTTTGCCGCGCGCTCGCTCAAGTTGGGCCGTTACGGGTGCATTGGCGTGGTGTTGTTTCACTTGTCAGGCGGTGCCGTGGACATGATCGACGGTATCGCCGATGCCGCCGAAGAGCGCGGGTTTGCGCTCACGATGATCAAGAAGCGGGCAGGGGAGAAGATGACCCTTGCCGATGCGGCGCGCAGGATGTCACAGCTGCCTGTCGATGGCATGATCTTCAACTTGCGCCAGATGGTCGACGACTTCGATACGTTCGAGGCGCCAAAGGACCTCAAGACCGTGATCATCACACCGATGGAGCATCCTACCTGCTCCACCGTCAGTGACGACCAAGAGGGTGGTGCGCGCATGGCGTGCGAGTACTTCTTGGATCATGGTCACAAGAACGTCTACTTCGTTGCCGGTAAAGAAGAATCGCTGTCGAGCCAGTGCCGTATGAAAGGCTGGCGCGCGGCGCTCGAGGCGCGTGGCATTGAGCCGCCCGACCCGCTGCAGGGCGATTGGAATGCGGATAGTGGCTATGCCGCAGGCCTTGTGCTTGCCGATAAGCCCGATTGCACGGCGGTCCTCGCTGCTAACGACTGCATGGCAAACGGCGTGATGATGGCCCTGCGAGACAAGGGGCTGAGCGTGCCCGACGACGTATCCGTGATCGGCTTCGATGACGAGCTCTACAAGACGATTCCCAACTCGATTTTGACGTCGGTGAAGTTCCGTCACCGCGAGCTGGGCATCCGCGCACTCAACGAGGTCGTCTCAGGTCTGGAAGCCCCGAGCTCCAGAAGCCGTACGCTTGTGTCGGGCGTGCTGGTCGAGCGTTCCAGCGTGAAGGACCTGCGGGCGTAGACGTGCTCGGCTCGTTCATCTTAATCTGTAACAGGTGAGGCCGAAAATCTCAGCTAGATGTTACAGATTGAGATTGAGAGGATTGCCCTGTGCGTTTATCTCAATCTGTAACAACTAGACGTCCAAAACCGGTTTTAGTGTTACAGATTTAGACAATTCGGTCCCGCTTATTCCATTTGTCTCGATCTGTAACAGTTAAGGGTGAAATAACCAGCTAGATGTTACAGATCGAGACAAACGGCTTCCGACCTGCACAAAAAGGCCGGGGGCGGCGCGCCGTGTGACGTGCCGCCCCCGGCTGAGAAATGGGGGCAGGTTATGTGGGCGGGTAACCCCGCGAGCCGCTAGTCCAGACGACGGGTCTCGGCAACGTGCTTGTACCAGTAGGCGCTTGCCTTGGGCGTGCGCTTCTGGGTCTCAAAGTCCACGTAGAAGAAGCCGTAGCGCTTGTTGTAGCCGTTGGTCCAGGAGAACTGGTCCTGCAGGCTCCATAGGAAGTAGCCGCCCACGTTGACGCCGACCTCCATGGCCTTGAGCAGCCAGCGCAGGTGCTGCTCGATGTAGTCGATGCGCGGCTGGTCGTCCACAAAGCCGTCCTTGTAGGGGTCCTTGTAGCCCATGCCGTTCTCGGTGATGAAGATCTGCTTGTAGTTGGGGTAGCGCTGCTTAATGTAGACGAGCAGGTCGAACAGGCCCTCGGGATAGATGATCCAGTCCCAGTCGGTGGTGGGGATGCCAGGCTTGTTCACATGCTCGCCAATACCCTTAACGCGCCAGCGGCCGGTGCCTTTCTCGCCCGTACCGTTGTGGTGCAGGTCGTTCTCTCCATCGTAAGCCTTCAAGAAACGGCACTGATAGTTGTTAACGCCCAGGTAGTCGTTGTAGAGCGCGGCTTCGCGCATGATTTCCAGATCTTCGTCTAGGATCTCGATGGTGCCGCCCGAGATGGCGGCCAAGCGGTTGGCGCACTCGAGGGTGTCGGGCGCGTAGTCGCCGCGGAAGGTGGCGTCGAGCAAGAACTGGTTCTGCAGCACGTGCTCGTTGTTGGCGGCCTTGATGTCGGCGGGGGCGTTCTCGTTAAGCGGGTACTTAAACTCCAGCGACTGAATGACGCCGATCTTGCCCTTAAAACCACCGTTGTGGAAGGCCAGTACTGCCTTGGCGTGGGCGAGCATCATGTTGTGCTCGCACTGGAAAGCCTCGGCCAGATGCGCCTTGACGCCGCCGGGGAAGGTGCCCTCGATGTAGGTGTTGGAGGCGTCGGCCCAGATCTCGTTAAAGGTGAACCAGTAGGTCACCTGGTCGGCGTACTCCTTAAAGCAAAAGGTGGCAAAGTCCACAAAGGCGTCGATGGTCTCGCGGTTGAGGAAGTCGCCCTTCTCAAAGAGGGGCAGCGGCGTGTCAAAGTGATGCAGCGTGACAAACGGCTCAACGTGGTGCTTGTGGCACTCGGCGAAAAGGTCATGGTAGAACTGGACACCCTCGGGGTTGATTTCGCCGGTTCCGTTGGGGAAGATGCGGCTCCAGGCGATGGAGAGGCGAATGCCGTTGATGCCGAACTCCTCGCACAGCTCCAGGTCGACGGGGTACTGGTTGTAGAAGTCGGAAGCGGGATCGGGAGAGAAACGGCCCTGGGCCTCCAGGAAGTCGTCCCAGGCAACCTTGCCCTTACCGTGAGTGCGGGTCTCGCCCTCTACCTGGTAGGCAGCGGTGGCGCCGCCAAAGACAAAGTTCTCGGGAAACTGCGCAGGCGGGTTGGTGACGCTAGCAGGGTTAACGGACATGATGATCCAATCGTCTAAATCGAAGGGCCAGCCGGTCTTGGATGGTCGGCTGGCCCTGAGCGTTACTTACTTCGAGAGTTGCTCGCTTACGAAGGCGAGAGACTTGTCGCCGTTCTGGGAGAGCTCGATGTACTGCTTACCGCGGCAGGCGACGCACTTGTTGCCCACACGCTCGCAGTCTTTCTGCAGGTCGGCCAGGTAGCTGGCGGCCTGCGGGGCCAGGACGACCAGGTCAAAGTCGGGGAGCATGTCGACGTGGTTGCCATAGGCCTCGGCAGCGGTCTCCAGATTGATGCCGCGCTCCTTGGCAGCCTTGGCCAGCGCGTTGGCGAGCAGGCCCGAGGTTCCGCCACCCTGGCAGAGCACGAGCACGCGCTTGCCGTTGAGGTCGCTGGCGGTCGTTGCCTCGGCAGCGGGTGCTGTGGAAGCGGTGGGGGCGTCGGCCTTCACGGCCTCGGCTGCGGCACCGGCGGCAACGCTCTTGGCATCGGCCTTGCCCTGGAAGGCGTCGTTGAGCTTGGCGGCCTTCTCGGCGTTCTTGGCGGCGAGCTCCTCCTGGGAGATCTCGGCCTCCTCGGCGCACTTCTGGGCGTCATAGGCACGGAAGAACGGGTAGTACAGGGCAAAGTCGACGATCAGGATGATGGCGAGCATCACAAAGGCGAGCGGCTGGAAGCCCAAGCCCATGATGGTGCCGATGGGGCCGGGGACGGTCCAAGGCAGGGTGTACATAAAGCCGTTCATGCCCAGGAAGTCGATAAAGACCTTGAGGATCCAGACGTTGGCGATCGGGGCAAAGACAAACGGGACAAAGAAGACGGGGTTGAGCACGATGGGTGCGGCGAACAGCAGCGGCTCGTTGACGGCAAAGCACACGGGGACGATGGCTGCCTTACCGACGGCACGCATCTCCTGGGATTTGGCCAGGAAGCAGAACATAAAGACCAGGACGAGTGTGGCGCCGGTGCCGCCCATGCAGACGACGAAGTACTGGGCACCCTGGGTCAGGACAGCGGAAGCGTGCTGACCAGCCTGGAATGCAGCCAGGTTGTCGGTCATGTTGGCAACGAGGGCGGCGGCGATGGCGGGCTCGACGATTGAGGGGCCGTGGACGCCCACGAACCAGAAGAGGCTCATAGCGCCGTAGATGACGGCGAGGCCGATGTAGCCGTCGGCAGCGGTGAACAGGGGCTGGAACACTTGGATGACGCCCTGGGCAAAGCAGAAGCCAAAGGCAGCGCGGAAGACGATGTCAAAGACCCAAAAGACGGTGATGCAGACGGAGAAGGGGATGATGTCCTTAAAGGTCTGCGAGATGTTGGGCGGAACCTGCTCGGGCATCTTGACGGTGATGTTGCGCTTGATGAAGAACTTGTAGATGATGCCGGTCACAAACGCAGCGATAAAGGCGGTCAGCAGGCCTTTGGAACCAAGGTAGGTGGTGTTGAAGCCGCTGGCAGCGTCCATGGCGATCGTGTCGCTCGAAAGGAGCAAGAAGCCGATGATGGCTGCGCACATGCACGAGATGAAGTTGATCTGGTTGTTCTTGGGCAGATCGCGGTTCTGAGCGTCGGCGAAGTGCTTGGCCGTGGTGGCGGCGCAGGCGATGGCCAGGATGCCCATGGAGTAGTTGTAGCACTTCCACAGGGCGTTGTTGATGTCATCGGGCCAGTAGAAACCCCAGATGTTGGGGACCGAGGCTACCAGGCAGAAGATGGACGAGAAGATGATGATGGGGATGACGGAGATAAAGCCGTCGCGGATCGCCTTGAGGTACTTGTTGCGGGCGATCGCGTTGAAAAAGGGCTGGCCCTTTTCGATGATGGCGATGAGTTGCTCCATGCAATGCTCCTAAGAGTCGGTGGGTTAGCAACGATGGTAGCTTTTGGCGTTCGGTTGCCAAAATGTTGACGTTGCCATTTTGCGGCACAAAAAAAGACGCGAATCGGGGGTTTCTGTGCCTGCGAACCGTCGATTCCTTACGCGTAAACGTTTGAGCCGCCCGGTGGCTCTGTGTTTGCACAATGGCAACGTTAACATTTGGTCGACAAAAGCCGTTCGGGGAAGCGGGATTGTCGGTGAACGGTAGGTTTTGGGTGGTGAGCGTATGGCGGGAGAGGCGTTGGATATACTTGGAGGCGTTCATTTTGTCTGTTGGGATGCCCGCGATGGCATCGTTGACATAGAAAGATCGACCTATGGCCGCTGTTAAAAAATCGGTTTCCGTTAAGGACGTGGCGCGTCTCGCGGGTGTCTCGGAGCAGACAGTCTCGCGTACGGTGCACGATTCGCCCAGCGTGCGCCCCGAGACCAAGGAGCGCGTGCGCGCCGCCATGCGCGAGCTGGGGTATCGCCCCAATTTTGCCGGTCGATCGCTGCGCCGCGGCAAATTTAAGACCGTCGGCGTCGCCATGTTCAACATTACCGGCACCGGCAACCTCGATCGCATGGAGGGTTTTGCTGCCGCGGCCGACAAACACGGCTATGCCATCACTCTTACTAAAGTAGATGGACATCCCTATACCCTCGAGAGCGCGTCGTCGCGCATGAGCGCGCTTCCGGTGGACGGTATGGTTGTGATCATGAACCGTATGCCGGCAGACTTTGGCACCTTTGAGCCGCTGCCCGGTATGCAGACGGTGCTCGTTACCATGCTGGAGCATCCGCTGTGCTCGACGGTCGACAATGACCAGTTCGATTGCTCACGCCAGGTGGTCGAGTACCTGCTGGAGCAAGGGCACAAGACGGTGCACTTTATCTCGTGCCCCGAGCGCTCGCTTTCGGGCATGCAGCGCGAGGAGGGCTGGCGCGAGACCCTGCGTGCGCATGGCATTGAGCCGCCGCGACTTGTTCGTGGCGACTGGACGGCGCAGAGCGGATATGCCGCCGGGCAGGCTCTGGCGGACGATCCGAGCTGCACGGCTATCTATGCCTCCAACGATGCTATGGCCTATGGCTGCATTCGCGGGCTCGAGTCGCGCGGAAAGCGCGTGCCCGAGGACGTGAGCGTGGTGGGCGTTGACGATAGCCTGGGCGATATCGTGCCCGATCGTCGCCTAACTACGGTGCGCTTTGATAACAAGCGCGTTGGCATGTGGGCGGTCGACAAGATTGCCGGCGCCGAGGACGGCGCACCGGGCGTGGAACACATGCTGATCCCCGGCGTGCTCGTCGAGGGCGATACGGTACGCGGTTTGCGCTAGGGTGCGGACCTGTTTGGGTTGCCATAAATTGTGTTCGATATTGTTTGAAATGGTTTAGAAACCGTTCACGGGCGAAAATCGACCGTTCATAGCTCAAAAATGCGTTTTGGATTGTTCTTTTTTGTTTGAATGTTAATGTTTCTGGCATACACAACGCAGCGCGTATGCCCGGACGCGATGCTCTCCATTGGTTCATATGTGAAAGGAACGCAATATGGCAACCAAAGAAGAAATCTCGATGGTTGGATTCGAGATCGTCGCATACGCGGGTGACGCCCAGACCGATCTGCTTGCAGCGCTCGATGCTGCCCGTGAGGGTGACTTTGAGAAGGCCGAGCAGCTGCACAAGGATGCCAGCGACGCGCTCATCGGTGCTCACGACACGCAGACCAAGCTGCTTTCGCAGGAGGCCGGCGGCGGCGAGATGGAGATGACCTTCATCATGGCTCACGCTCAGGACACCCTTATGACCACCATGATCCTGGAGAAGCAGACCCGCTTTACCATCGATGCCTACAAGCGCATCGCCGATCTCGAGGCCAAGCTCGCCTAACGAGCCCCCACAACCAAGTCCCCTTCCAAAAGCCCTGTCGCAACCCCGTGGCAGGGCTTTTCTGTCCCTCAGCCTAAGTTGCGGTGAAATGGGGACTGAATGGGCCTTCTAACAGCAAAAACAGTCCCTATTTCACCGCAACTTATTCGGCGCTGTTGGATATTTTGCTTCGTGGGTATACTTCCATCCGCAATACAGGCCGGAGTGAGAAGGTATCCAAATGCCGGACAATGGATCGATTCAAAAGAAAGGTGCGCATGAGATGGCTCACGGGCGCCCTGTCCAGATAACCGAGCACACAACGGTGGCCGAGCTGCAGCCCAGCCTGTCCGATGTCGTGTGTGCAAACAAAAAGTTGCAGATCGGGTTCATCGTTGCGCTCGTGGTGCTGGCGCTTCTATCGGGCTTTGTCGCGCGCCCGCATTTTGCAGACACCAAGACCTGGGACTCCACCATCGAGGTCATCGATCAAAAGAAGGGCAACGTGTTGGCGCTCACGACGTCGTGCGTTGCGCTGTCTGCGGGTATCACTGCGTTGCCGGGCGATACGGGAACGCCGGTCGCTGAGCAGCTCGCCCAGCTTTCGGGCAACCTGGGAATCGTACTTGCCGTGCTGTACCTCGAGAAATATCTGCTCACAATATTATGGTCGGTCGGGCTGGGCATCTTGATTCCGTTCTCGCTCATACTCTTTGCGGTGTCGCTTGGCATTCACGGACGCTGGAGCACCAGCGCTGTCCTGCGCCGCGTGGCGACGCGCGTGCTTGTGGTCGCCATGATTGGCATGGCGTTGGTGCCTGCGAGCGTGTGGGTGTCGCAAAAGGTCGACGAGACATATCGCGTGAGCATTGAGCAGGCCGAGCAAAAAGCGGCCGACGCAGCGGAGAAGACCGACACCACGGAGAAGTCGACCGATGCCAGCTCCAAAACAAGCAAGAAAAAGTCCGAGACCACGGAGTCCAAGAACGTACTTGAGCAGCTGACCGATGGGGCATCGAGCCTGGTCACGTCGGTGACCAGCGGCGCCAAGCAGATGACCGACGAGATTGTGCAGCAGGTGACCGACCTGATCGAAGGCGTCATCGTGATGATTGTGACTTCGTGCGTGATTCCGCTGCTGGTGCTCATGGCTTTCCTGTGGCTGGGCCACGTGCTGCTGGGGATCGATATCTCTGGCCCCGCGAACTACCTGTCGGGCCGTTTTCTGAGCGCTCCGTCCAAACATGCCAAGAAGAGTGGGCAGTCTGAGTAGGCGGCAAAGCGATCTTTGGAAGATCAACCGTAAGAAGGGCGGCCGAGACACGTTCTCGGCCGCCCTTTTGTCTGTTGAACACATGGTCGCTACGTCTGCGCCGGGCTCAAACGGTCGGCAATCAACCGTGAACGGTATTTGTTCAAAAAAGAACAAAGATAAACAAATAATGGTTGCACCCGATGTTCGAATGTGTTCAAATAAACATGAACAGTGAAGAACCGCACATTCAGATGCCCGGACCTGAGCGCGATTCAACACTTCCAAACAGAAACTACGCACCTGCGTATCTCTCAAGGAGGATGTCATGAGGGTTGTAATCGCTTCCGATGCCGACGGTATGTCGATGAAGGAGTCCATCAAGGAGATGCTCATCGCCGACGGTCACGAGGTCGTCGACTATTCCGAGACCCCTGCTGCGGACTTTGTCGATTCCGCGACCGCCGTTGCCAAGGACCTGCTGGAGCACAAGGATTCCCAGGGCTTCGCATTCGATAAGTACGGCGTCGGCTCCTATATGGCCGCCGTCAAGATCAAGGGCATGGTCGTCGCCAACATTTCCGACGAGCGTTCCGCCTACATGACCCGCGAGCACAACGGCTCGCGCATGGTCACCATGGGCCCGGGCGTTGTGGGCACCGAGGTCGCCAAGAAGATCGCCCGCGAGTTCCTGCGCGCTCAGTACGCCGGCGGCCGTCACCAGATCCGTGTCGACATGCTCAACAAGATGGCCTAACGAGAGCCACCGAGAACTCGAACTTCTACCTCAACTTGTGAATTCAGACGAAAGGACGTTCTGATGAAGAAGACCATCGCAATCGGTTGCGACCATATCGTTACGGACGAGAAGATCTATCTGGCCGACCGCCTGGAGCAGGCTGGCTACAAGGTGCTCGACTGCGGCACCTACAGCCACACCCGTACGCACTATCCCATCTATGGTAAGGCCGTGGGCGAGGCTGTTGCCAGCGGCAAGGCCGACTTTGGCGTGGCCCTGTGCGGCACCGGCATCGGCATCACCAACGCCGTCAACAAGGTTCCCGGCGCTCGCTGCGCCCTGGTTCGCGACATGACTTCTGCCCTGTATGCCCGTCGCGAGCTCAACGCCAACATCGTGGGCTTTGGCGGTAAGATCACCGGTGAGTTCCTGATGGCCGACATTATGCTTGCCTTCCTGGAGGAGCCCTACGAGAAGACTCCCGAGCACGACGCCCTGATCGCCAAGATTGACGCTTGCAATAAGGCCGACGCCGAGGCTCAGGCTGACCCGCGCTTCTTTGACGAGTTCCTCGAGAAGTGGGACCGCGGCGAGTATCACGACTAAGGAGGTTACGCGGTTTTGCCAAACCGCGTAATGGGTCGACGCTGCGCGACGCTCGCTGACGTTGAGGGTGCCTGTGGGGTTACCGCTGTTGTTGCGAAGCGTTCTGGTATGGCAAGTTGCTCCGATAACACGTTTGCTTGCTGAGCTTGTGCGCTTCGTTTTGGCGGTACCCGGCATTCTGCAGCTTTTCAATTGACGGCTCGCGTTTCTGTGAGGGGGCGCGGGCCGGTTTTCTATCAGCCCTATTGACTTGGCGGGCTGTCGTAAGAAAGGGAAGGCTCCTATGGAGTTTGTTCTTGATAACGGTTCTATTCGTGTGGCGCTGAGCACGGCTGGCGGATCGTTCACTTCGATTAAAGCCAGCGGTCGCGAGTACCTGTGGCAGGGCGATCCTTCGGTCTGGTCGGGCCAGGCACCCATTTGCTTCCCGATCTGCGGTGGCCTTCGTGACGGCCGCGCGATGACCATGGGCGGCCGCGAGGTCGAGCTCGCTCGCCACGGCTTTGCGCGCAAACAGGGGTGGAAGCTCGAGGAGCAGGGCGACAACATGGTTGCGCTGAGCCTAAGCTCTGCCGACCATGCCGAGTTGCTCGAGCAGTACCCGTATCCGTTTAAGATCGTTGCTCGTTACACGATCGATTCGGAAAAGGTGGCCGTGTCGTACGAGGTGACCAATGAGGGCACCGAGGACATGCCGTTCTTTGTGGGCGGCCACCCCGGCTTTAAGTGCCCGCTCGACGAGGGCGAGTCCTATGACGACTACGAGCTTCGTTTTGAGCAGCGTGAGGCCACCGAGCTCTGTACTGCCGTTCCCTCGACGGGCCTGATTGATGTTGAGCATCGCAGCAAGAACCCCATGATCGGCCAGAACCTGCCGCTTACCCACGAACTCTTCGACTTCGCGGAGACCATCTTTGACGTGCTCGAGAGCCGCGTGGTTACGTTGACCAAGAAAACCGAGGACAAGGGCGTGCGCCTGACGTTCCCCGATATGCCGTACCTGATTGTGTGGAGCAAGCCCGAGGGCGACTTTGTGGCTGTTGAACCGTGGGGCGGCCTGTCCACCTGCTCCGACGAGGACGATATTCTGGAGCACAAGCGTGGCTGCCTGGTGGCCAAGCCGGGAGAGACCGTCACTCGCGGCTTTGAGATCGAGATCCTTTAACGAGTTATCGTATGTTTGGGGCGGGTTATGCCGCCCCGGAACAGGAGTTCAACATGATTCTGACCGTTACCATGAACCCGTCGATCGATACGCGCTATCAGCTCGACAAGCTGATCATCGACGATGTTAACCGTGTGACGCCCGAAAAGACCGCTGGCGGCAAGGGCCTCAACGTGAGTCGCGTGCTGCTGCAGTTGGGTGACGATGTGCTCGCGACCGGTCTGCTCGGCGGCCACATGGGTGCCTATATGGCCGAGCTTATGGATGCCGATGGCGTCAAGAACGACTTTGTGCCCATCGCCGGTGAGACGCGCATTTGCCTGAATATTCTGCACGAGGGTAATCAGACCGAGCTGCTGGAGAGCGGCCCGCAGATCGCCCCGGCCGAGCTCGAGGCCTTTACGGCCAAGTTCGCCGAGCTCGCAGCGAAGGCGGACGTTGTGACGCTTTCGGGCTCGCTGCCGCGCGGCGTCGATGCCGTTTACTATGCCGAGCTCGTCAAGATCGCCGAGGAGGCGGGCGCCAAGGTGCTGCTCGATACCTCGGGTGCATCGCTGGAGGCCGCGCTGGAGTCCGACGCTAAGCCTGAGCTCGTAAAGCCCAACCTGACCGAGATTAACGGCCTGCTGGGTACGTCCTTTACGACCGATGATGTCGATGCCCTGCGCGAGGCGCTTGCCGCCGATGGCCGCTTTGCCGGTATTCCCTGGGTTGTCGTTTCGATGGGCGCTGCCGGTTCGGTGGGCTTCCATGAGGGCCGCGCGTTCCGCGCCAAGACGCCCGCGATTGCGGCTGTGAACGCAACGGGTTCCGGTGACTCGACCATCGCCGGCTTTGCGCATGCCATTGCAGCTGGTGCCGACGACGTCACGGTGCTCAAGACCGCCAATACCTGCGGCAAGCTCAACGCCATGGATCCCAAGACCGGCCACCTGGTCATGGACCGCTGGGATGAGATCTTCAACAACGTTGAAGTAACGGAGCTGTAGGGTTACGCGGTTTTACCAAACCGCGTAACGGCTCGACGCTGCGCGGGCCGCATTTGGACAATCTGACGTTCAACTTCAAGGGCGCGACCAGAAGGTCAGCGCCCTTTCGTTTCACGTCACCTTGTCTCAAATGCGGCCCGCTCGCTGACGTTGCCAATACATCGGCGTTGCCTTGGCCGTCAATAGTCATTGGGGACGTTCTTAAACGACTACCCAACGGCTATTGAGCACATGGCTCGCATGGCAGCCGTCTCTTTTATGTTTCCTTTAGCCGTTGCTGCCTAGGATGGGGGTTAGTCGGTAGGAAGGGAGCGTCTATATGGACGACGCGAGCGAGCGTGCAATCGAAGAGGACATGCTCGATCAGTTCAATTACTTTGACGATGAGGATGAGGAGCTAATCGATCGTCGCGAGCCGGCATCGCTTGACTCATTTGATCTGGTCGATGAAGAGACTGATGAGGTTGAGGACGAATCAACGGAGCCCCCACAGTCTTCGCGCCTTGACTCGCTGCTTTCGAGAGCCCCCATGCACCACGGTGTTCGTGCCGGCGCACTCCATATGAAAACTGACTGGCACCAGATCGTGACGGCAGGCGATGAGCTTGCCGTCGATGCGCCGCTCACCGATAAGTCATCCATCATCTGCCGCACCGGTATGCTTATGCTCGCGAGCGGAACGGGTGCCTGGCGTGTACGCGATACCATGAATCGCGTCGCCGCCGTACTCGGTGTCACCGTCCACGTTGACTTAAGTCTTCTGTCGTTTGAGTGCACCTGCATCGAAGATGGCCACTGCTTTAACGAGGTTGTCAGCCTGCCCACAACGGGAGTCAATACCCATCGCATTTGGATGATGGAGAGCTTCCTAAAGGAAATCGAGACGTATGGGCGCCGGTTTACCGTGCACGAATACCACGAGATGCTCAAGACCGTTGAGAGTTCAAAACCCGATTACTCTCCCTGGCAACAGGGCCTTGCGGCAGCTTGTGCTTGCGGCGCCTTCGTCTTTTTGCTCGGCGGCGGCCCTATCGAGATGGCCTGCGCATTCGTAGGCGCTGGTGTTGGCAACTTTGCTCGCTCTCATATTCTCAAGCAGGGTCTTGGCCAGTTTAGCGCGCTGACGATTGGCGTTGCGCTCGCTTGCGTTTCGTATCTGCTGGCATTGCTCGGCCTTGGCCAGGTCGTACCGGGGGCAATGTCGCACCAAGAAGGCTATATCGGCGCCATGCTCTTTGTGATTCCCGGCTTTCCCCTCATTACGGCAGGCCTCGACATCGCTAAGCTCGATATGCGAAGCGGCATTGAGCGTCTTTCGTATGCCGTGTCGATTATTGTGATGGCGACCCTTGTGGGCTGGATGGTTGCCGAGTGTGTGGGGCTGGCACCGGATGATTTTGCCCCGCTCGGCCTTTCGCCGCTTGCCCTTACGCTCCTGCGCGTGGTGATGAGCTTCGTTGGCGTATTCGGCTTCTCGGTGATGTTCAACAGCCCGGTAAAGATGGCCGCGGCAGCTGGGCTGATCGGCGCCGTGTCCAATACCTTGCGCCTTACGCTCGTCGATGCGCCGACGATGCTTCCCTTCCTGGGCCTCAGCGCGGGAATGCCTCCCGAGGCGGCAGCGTTTATCGGCGCGCTGGTATCGGGCCTGCTCGCGAGCTTAGCCGAAATCAAGCTCACCTACCCACGTATCGCCCTCACGGTGCCATCGATTGTCATTATGGTGCCGGGCTTGTATCTGTATCGCTCGATGTATTACATGTGCACCTTCGACACGGTCAATATGCTCGGCTGGTTTGTGCGTGCAGTGCTCATCGTGGCGTTTTTGCCCGTTGGCCTGGGTGTGGCGCGTACGCTCACCGACCCTCGCTGGCGCCACACCAGCTAATTGGTGCAAGGGGGGACAGGTTACTTTGCACCAAATGAGTTGCGGTGAAATAGGGACTGAATTGCTGCTTAAAGGGTCAAAACAGTCCGTATTCCACCGCAACTTATGGGGTCGGGGGATTATTGGTGCCCTGCATCTTCATAAACTCAACGCTTACGAAGCACGTGCTTTTCGTGCTAGGCTGGTTTCACCACATAAGTAGTCGCAGACGCACGTACCACGGGCGGGCGAGATGAAGTCCCAACAGCTCCATCTTGCTCGCCCGTTTTTGTTGCGTGGCGTAGCGGCACAATACAGAGAGGAATCTGCCCTTTATGCCTATCAACAAACGAGAGAGCCTGCTGTTCACCTTTATCATGTGCTTTTGCATGGTGCTCTGGATGAGCATCTACAACGTTGCCCTGCAGCATGGGGCCATCAACGGCGAGGTTGTTGCCGCCGCGTGGCTCGGCTTCCCCGTTGCCTACATTTTTGCCATGTGCTGCGACTGGTTCGTCGCCAGCCCCCTTGCCAAGGGTTTCGCCTTTAAATTCCTGGTCACGCCGGGCAAGAGCTCGCCGATTGCCATGACGCTCGCCGTCAGCTCCTGCATGGTCGTTCCCATGGTCATCATCATGTCGCTCTACGGTGCGTGCGAGGGCCTGTTCCACATGCCCGGCGGCCCGCTCGCAAACCTGCAAGCGCTGCCGATGATGTGGCTCGTCAACATTCCGCGCAACTTTATCATGGCCCTGCCCTGGAACCTGCTGGTGGCTGGTCCGGTTGCTCGCTTTGTCTTCCGCCGCGCCTTCCCCATGGGAACCGTCTTTGAAGAGCGGCATATGGAGCTCGTGCACATGCCTGGCGCTCCCGTTGCCGATGCCGTCAATGACGTTGCCGAGAGCATGGACGCCGAGCCCGCCTGCTAGGCAGCAGCGCAAAACCAAACCGCCAAGCGGACCGAAGCGATTCCTTTTTTGTAGACGTTGTCACGCGGCTACGGGCGGGAAAGGTCCCAACGGTTAACATATACTCCATATGGGTAAAGAGACCAAAGCGCTGCCGCGGGGCGGCGCTTTGCGTTTGAAAAAACTAGCTCGTCTAAGAGGAACTAGCATGTTAGACCGTTTTACCGATCGTGCGCGCAAGGTCATGTCCATGGCCAAGCAAGAGGCGCTCGATCTACACTCAAATAAGGTGGGCACCGAGCACCTGCTGCTCGCGCTTGCCAAGGAGGACGAGGGCATTGCCGCCGAGGCGCTGCGTTCGCTCGACATCTCCTACGATGACATCATGGATACTCTCAAAGAGGTCCAGACCACGGTTCCCGAGCCCAGTGAGGAGACCGAGGCGGCCAAGCTCGCCTTTACGCCGCTCGTCATTAGCGTGATGGAGCGTTCATTCCGCGTGGCGCGTGAGAACAACCAGACCTACGTGTCGACTGAGCACTTGCTCATCGGTATCGTCGAAGAGGGCAACGGCATGGCCATGGACATCCTCATGCGCTTGGGCGTGTCGTCCGCCTCCATCAAAAAGGCTATCGAGAAACTCACCGCCAAGGACCAGGACAAGAAGCGTCCGCTCGCCGGTGCCGGTGCCGGGCGTCCCGGTGCGGGCCTGCCGTTCTTTAGCGGCTCGGATGCCTCTCAGCAAAAGGGGAGTGGCACCGATACGCTTAAGCAGTTCGCGACCAACCTTACGCAGAAGGCTCGCGACGGCGAACTCGATCCGGTGATCGGCCGCGAAAAGGAAGTCCAGCGTATGATGGAAATTCTTTCGCGCCGCACCAAGAACAACCCGCTCATCCTGGGCGATCCCGGCGTGGGCAAGACGGCCATCGTCGAGGGCCTGGCTCAGCAGATCGCCGCCGGCAACGTGCCCGAGAA
This sequence comes from uncultured Collinsella sp., assembly GCA_937930475.1. Taxonomy (GTDB): domain Bacteria; phylum Actinomycetota; class Coriobacteriia; order Coriobacteriales; family Coriobacteriaceae; genus Collinsella. The sequence continues at coordinate 15,175 of CALGKS010000248.1, forward strand.
CCTCATGAACCAGAATATCTGGACGCTCGACCTGCCGGGTCTCGTTGCGGGCGCCAAGTATCGCGGTGAGTTCGAGGAGCGCCTCAAGAACGTGATCCAGGAGGCAACCGAGGCCGACGACGTCATCCTGTTTATCGATGAGATGCACACCATCATCGGTGCCGGTTCTGCCGAGGGCTCCATCGATGCGAGCTCCATGCTCAAGCCGGTGCTCGCGCGCGGTGCTTTCCAGATCATCGGTGCCACCACGGCCGAGGAGTTCCGCAAGTACCTCACCAAGGACCCGGCCTTCGAGCGCCGCTTCCAGACCATCGATGTCGAGGAGCCGAGCGTCGAAGATACGGTCAAGATTCTGACTGCGCTCAAGCCGCGCTACGAGGAGCACCACCACGTGCGTTACACGCAGGGTGCCATCGAGGCCGCCGCGAACCTCTCCAACCGCTACATCCAGGATCGCTTCCTGCCCGATAAGGCCATCGACCTCATCGACGAGGCCGGTGCTCGCGCTCGCATCGCCGCGAATCGCGCGCCCGAGCCGGTGCGCGAGGCCGAGCATCGCATAGAGGAACTCAAAGCTGCCGCACAGGAGGCTACCGAGAGCGACGATATGAACAAGGCCGCCGAGATCACCGAGCAGCAGAAGGCTGCCGAGATTGAACTCGCCGAGGCCAAGGCTGCCTGGACGGCCGAGCTCGACGCCAGCCCGCTCACCATCGATGTCTCCCAGATCGCCGATATCGTGTCCGTGACCTCGGGCGTGCCGGTGTCCTCGCTTACCGAGAGCGAGAGCCGTCGCCTGCTGCAAGCCGAAAGCGTGCTCAAGACGCGCATCATCGGTCAGGATGAGGCTGTCGAGGCAGTTGCCAAGGCCGTGCGCCGCAGCCGCTCGCCGCTCAAGGATCCGCGTCGCCCCGGCGGCAGCTTTATCTTCCTTGGTCCCACCGGCACGGGCAAGACCGAGCTCGCCAAGACGCTTGCCGAGTACCTCTTTGGCAGCAAGGACGCGCTCATCAGCTTCGACATGTCCGAGTTCGGTAGCGAGTTCGAGGTCTCCAAGCTCATCGGTAGCCCTCCGGGCTACGTCGGTCACGACGAGGGCGGCCAGCTCACCAAGGCCGTTCGTCGCCACCCGTACTCGGTCGTGCTGTTCGACGAGATCGAGAAGGCGCACCCCGATATCTTCAACATCTTGCTGCAGGTGCTGGAGGAGGGCCGCCTGACCGATAGCCAGGGCAAGACGGTCGACTTCCGCAACACCGTGATCATCATGACGTCCAATGTGGGCGCCCGCGAGATTGCGCAGGATGCAAGCGTTGGCTTTGGCACCACCGGCGAGCAGGGCCTCACCTCAAGTGAGATCCGCGGCCGCGCGATGGGCGAGCTCAAGCGCCTGTTCCGCCCCGAGCTGCTCAACCGCATCGACGACATCGTGGTGTTCCAGAAGCTCTCGGGCGAGAATCTCACCAAGATCGCGCACCTGCTGGTGGACGACCTGCGCCAGCGTCTGATTGCCAACGGCATGAACATCAAGCTCACCGATGCGGCCTATGACAAGATCGTGGCCGAGGGCACCGACCTCACCAACGGTGCGCGTCCGCTGCGCCGTGCTATTCAAAAGCTCATCGAGGACCCGCTGTCCGAGGAGCTGCTGGCCGGCGAGTGGGGCGAGGGCGATACCGTCCTGTGCGACGTGGCCGATGGCAAGTTTGTCTTTAGCCACGGCACGGGCGAGATCCCGGCACCGCGTCTGGCGGGCACGCTCGGTGGTGATACCGCCCCGGTGGCACCGCACACTGGCAACGCCGCGCCCGTGAGCGGCGGCGTGACCTCGGGCCCCGGTGGCATGATGCAAGCCGGTTCCGGCGCGCTGTAGGGCGTGGCGACAATTTGATACGCGCAATCGAGGCGCTCCGGAAAGGGCGCCTCGATTTGTAGAGCTGCGGTAGTTGTGACCGTTACGCTATGCGGTCCACCGTTAGCCGATGATGCAAGGGCGCTCGGCGTTTTCGACTGGTTTATGCACGCAAAGTCTGGGAATATACAAGTCGCATGTCTTACTGTCTAACCAGTTGCGCCAAGGAGGCACCATGGACTACAAGATCACCGGCTACGAGCCCGCCCAGCTGTTCCATTTCTTTGAGGAGATCAGCGCGATCCCCCGCGAGTCTGGCAACGAGAAGGGCATCAGCGATTTCCTGGTCGCGTTTGCCAAGGAGCGCGGTCTCGATGTGTATCAGGACGAGGTCTACAACGTCATCATTCGCAAGCCCGCTTCTGCCGGTGCCGAGAATGCCCCGACTGTGATGCTGCAGGGCCACATCGATATGGTGTGCGACAAGTTGGGCTCTGTTGAGCACGACTTTACGACCGACGGTATCGACCTGGTCGTGAAGGACGGCGTCCTCACCGCTAACGGCACCACCCTGGGCGCCGACAACGGTATTGCTGTCGCTCTGATGCTTACTGTGCTCAACGACGATTCGATTGCTCACCCCGCCCTCGAGTGCGTATTCACCACCGACGAGGAGACTGGCCTGGTCGGCGCCGAGACGCTCGACAAGTCCCAGATTAGCGCCCGCACCATGATTAACCTTGACTCCGAGGAAGAGGGCGTTGCCACTGTCAGCTGCGCTGGCGGCGTCGTTGTTACCTACACCTGCCCCATCGTGCGCGAGCACAAGACCGGCAGCACCCTCACGCTCGACATCTCCGGCCTACTGGGTGGTCATTCCGGCAACGATATCAACCTGGAGCGCGGCAACGGCAACCTCATCATGGCCCGCATCATCGACCGCCTGATGGTCGCCGGCGAGCCCGCCATCGTTAGCTTTAACGGCGGCACTAAGGACAACGCCATCAACCGTGAGTGCAAGGCCGAGCTGGTTTACGCCGACCACGCTGCCGCCGAGGCCGCGGCCCAGATCGCAAAGGACATCATCGCTGACGTCACTGCCGAGCTCGAGGTCTTCGACCCCGGCTTTACCTGCACCGTCGAGATTGCCGACGACGCCGAGGTCGAGGCCATGGATCAGAAGTCCGCGCTTGCCCTCATCCGCGCCCTGCGTCTTGCCCCTAACGGCGTGATTCGCCGCAACGTCGCCACCGACGGCTCCGTCGAGGTTTCCTCCAACATCGGCGTGGTCGCCACTTCCGACGACCAGGTCAAGATCATGCTGTCCCCGCGCTCCTCGATCACCTCGCTGCAGAACGAGTTCAAGGACCGCCTGCAGACGCTGGCCGATGTCTTGGGCTTCGACGCCAAGTTCGAGTTCGAGTATCCCGGCTGGAGCTATGCCGAGCATTCGCCGGTCCGCGACATCTTCGTCGAGAGCTATCGCGAGCTCTTTGGCTCCGAGCTGCGCATCGAGTCCATTCACGCCGGCCTTGAGTGCGGCCTGTTTGCTGAGGCCCTGCACGGCCTGGACGCCATCGCCGTGGGCCCGACGCTCTCCGATGTCCACACCCCGGACGAGAGCATGGAGCTCGCTTCTGCCGAGCGCTTCTACGAGCTGCTCATCGACGTCCTCAAGCGCCTTGCCGCGTAAGGGTCGCGCTAGCAGCAGTTCGAGCCACGTGCTGGCGGATTGCAAATGACATTACGAGAGGGGGCATCCGAACTTTTGCGACGGGTGCCCCCCTCTTCTTTTAAGAAATGTGGATTGATTGGCGACTAGCCCATATCCGCCTTGATGAGGTCGAGGGTGCGCTGGCAGTTTTCGCGGACGGGGCCGAGCATGTGCTCGCGCAGGTCCGCCATGCCGGGCAGGTCGGCGTATTCGTCCATGATCTCTTCCATGCAAATGGGCACCTCGTAGGCGAGGTCCATCATGGTCGCAAAGCAAAACTTCTCGGATAGCCCGGCATCGGTGAGCGCCGCCTCCAGCGCGGGGTCGCCCATACCGTGGTATCGGCGGATAGCGCCTGGACCGATGCGCCCCACTCGATTTTCGCCGCCAACGCTCATGGCAAGGCGCGCCCGGCGGCGCATACGCTCGTACGCCAAGCCCGATGCGACATCGTACATGGGTGCGAGCGCTGCGTTTGTGCCTTTGCCTAGGATGAGCGAGTAGTTTTTAGCGTGTGCGTCAGGCGCTCCGATAATGGCGTTATAGAACAACATATAGGTAAAAAGCACAAGATTCATGTGGTGGGGGACTGTGTTAATCAGTCGTTCTTGGATGTCTCGTGTGGTTGGTCCTCCGTCGGCGGTGTATTTCTGGCTTGGCAATACACCGAGCGCCTGGCAAAAGTCCTCCTGATGCAGCCTTTCGATATTCCCGCTGCTATTGACCATTCTGTCGTACCGTTCAACGACGAGCGCGGCTTCGTCTTCAAATGTGCAATAGGAGACGTTGGCAGTTGGAATGCCAACACGCCGAGCCGTTTTCATGCAGACGAATTCGTTTAAGGCCTGATGTTTGAACCCAACGACACCATTTTTGAAGATATGGGTAGTGGGGGATGACCCTAGACATTCGCACCATTGGCCATCATGCCAAGCTAGTGCAAATTTGCCTTGGTTGCCGCCCAGGGACCAGCTTTCGTTGGAGCCCATCCATGTCTCTCTTTCGTCATCGCGAATTGCTTTGAGCTTGTGAGCGATTTGAGAATTGGTAAGCGGGCGGTATGCCGAGACCCTGCCGCGGGCGGCGCCTAATTGATTGGTTCGACAAAACTGAACGGCCCCCGCGCAGTCAAGACCGATATGGCACAAGAGGGCGACGGGGTTGTTGGATGCAACGTCATACTCGGCGGCAATAGCGCGACGCTGCTCTTGACTGTCGGGCAAAAGGCCAAATAGGAACGGGCGGACGATGTTATGGCCATACGTGCGATTGGAAAGCGGCATTGTTAGCGATAGCGGTGCTCCGCGATAGGTTGGGGCGTATACAAAGCTGCAGAGTCCATGCTCGTCTTGCCGGAGAGTGCCTGCGATTTCGCCACAAATGAGGGTTGCAAGCTCCATCTCTGCCATTTATTTCACAACCTTACAGCCAAAGGAGAGGCCTGAAGTGCCGGAAAGGCCTTGCTCGGCTGCGATTTGGGCCAGCAAGGCACCATAGGAAGATGGCGTTCCCTGTCGAGCGGGTCGTCTGCCTACGCTTGGCTTTGGCAGGGCATTCGAGTTCGCGATAGGGAGGTCCGCTTTCGTCGTCGGATGTTCGGAGGGCGATGCGATGGAGTCGTTATCGCTTTGCGCAAAGAGACCTATGCCGAGTGCGTTAAAGACGGACAGCAACTTGTCGAGTCGAATGCCGGTGGCGTCTCCCAGCTCGAGCGATGCGAGCAGGCGCTCCGAAACACTGGCCGTTTTGGCGAGGGCGGCACGGGTGAGACCCTGAGCCTCGCGTGCCTGGCGCACGTAGATGCCAGCTTGGCGCGGTGTGGTGATGGGAAGGGTATTCACGACGATCTCCTAACGTGCAGACTTTTGCATATCAGTATGACATGCAAAAGTCTGCACGAAAAGGCCTCATGCAAAACTTTGCATGAGGCCTTGTACTGGCGTTGAGTTTTGAGCGATTGTGTTTGGCGTTACAGTGCGAGGATCCCAAGGTGCTCAAGCAAGATCTTAAGCCCGATGAGGATGAGCACGACGCCACCCACGATGGCGGCAGGCTTTTCGTAGCGCGCGCCAAAGGTGTGGCCGATCGCTACGCCGGCGACGGAGAAGATAAACGTTGTGACACCGATAAGCGATACAGCGGGAACGATGTCAACCGAGAGCGCGGCGAACGAGATGCCCACGGCCAGGGCGTCGATTGAGGTGGCGATGGCGAGGGTCATGTATTCCCCCAGGTCAATCTTATCGGCATCCTTGCCGTCGCCTTCATCCTCGTCCTCGGTAAAGGCTTCCCACAGCATTTTGCCGCCGATAAAGGCCAAAAGGATAAAGGCAATCCAATGGTCGATGGGTCCGATGATGCCCATGAATTGACTGCCAAGCGCCCATCCGATTACGGGCATGCCGGCCTGAAAGCCGCCAAAGAACAGGCCGAGCACCACGGCGACTTTAAGGTTGATCTTCTTCATGCCAAGGCCCTTGCAGATGGATACGGCAAAGGCATCCATCGAAAGGCCAACGGCGAGCAGCACGAGCTCTGCGAGTCCCATAGTCTGGCTCCCTCTCTGCGGGCGGGCCCGCGTGTACCTCTTGGGGGAGTAACAAAAAAGACCCGTGGCGTACGCGTTGCGCGCACAGCCACGAGTCTCGTTCATTAAGGCAAGCCAGGCCGCATCGGCCAGTGTGTTGACTTGCCGCGCCACCGGAGGCGAACCCGATCACGCGACTACTCCCTCATTTATGCGAATCCCGATGCTACCACATAAGCAGCTCATTTGGATTGGGGCTCTCAGCTGTGTTCGCTCATTCTGTAAGCATCGGATTTTGCGGGCGTCACAGAGGCAAACCGTGAGAAACTTATTGACGTTTATGGAGCGTATACGATGGGAGCGATGCCTTGGATAAGAACGAGCTGCAAA
>CALGKS010000249.1 GCA_937930475.1 uncultured Collinsella sp.
CTCTTTTCCCTTAACGATCGGAATCACGACAGCAGCTCCTCAAGCTCAAGGGTCGTCTTAGCGGCAACAACATCGGGATCATCCACGCCCACAAACTCCTCAAGCTTTTGGAGCGCAAGCCTAGCGTCGTCAAAGTGCTCCTCATCAACGGCGCAATTAAATAAATCGAACAATCGAGCCGCCTCTTCAGGTCGAGAGAATGCGCCCAGAACGGTGTTGAGAATATCCCCGGCATCGCGTCCACGCGTTTCCATAGCAGGCACCGTTGCAGCGTCCTCTCCAAGAATGCGGATGTTACCGCGAGGTACCGACGCAACCACGACAGGTGAATGCGTTGTAACTATAAATTGAACGTTGGGAAATATGCGAACCAGGTCCTCGAGAATCCGCGCCTGCCAGCGGGGATGCAAATGAAGGTCGACCTCATCGATCATAACAACGCCGGGCGTCTCGAGCACACTAGAGCCCAAAGCCGGATTAAGCGTTGCCATGCGGTACGCGATGTCTGCAAAAAGGCTCAGCGTCCCACGATAGCCATCGCTCATAGAGTGCATTCTATCGCGGTGATAAACACCTTCTGCGGTGGTGTATGTAAACACAAGTTGGTTAAGCTCGACGTCGTAGTCGACCATGGCGCCCTTGGTTGTCGCGGCGGCATCAAAGCAGGACGCGAGTGCCTTCTTAACCGCAGTGAATAAGGCACTCTCTCGCCTATTCTGCCATTCCCAAATCGACTGAGACTTAAACCACGCATTCATACGGGCTTCATTCGCAGAAGCTCGCAGAGCGCCCTCGTAACCGCGCGTTCTATTGGGCGTTGCCTTATCTTTTGACGCCGTTTGCTTCCACAGTCGATCAGTTCCGTAGCGGGCAAGAACAGGCAGAACGACTTCATTACCTTTACCGACAAGCTCTTGCAGGCGTTTGCCAGCATCAATCATACGTCCGGCATCGGCTTGCGTGGTGCGCCCCTTAGCACTCTTCAACGAGCGCAGCCAGCCCACCTCTTCCCCCAGGACAATGCCCGATGCCTCAACTGACACCGGGTACTGGGACTGAATGTCGAACATGTCGCCCTGTTTGATAACCGCTCCGCGAGAATCATCTGAGACTATGCCCAGAGCTTCGGTGTTCTGAATTTTCTGGAACAACGTCCCCAGCGCAATGCAAGTTGCATCGATAAGCGTGCTTTTACCCGTGCCGTTGTCGCCGACCAAAACGGTAAGTTGACGATCGAATTCAATTGAATATGATTCGAACTTACGGAAGTTGATTATCTTCAGTTTCTTAATTTGCAACGCAGCGTTAGCGAAGCTCACGATAGCCTCCCGTGATTTATGCTAGTAGCCAATCGAGTTGAAATTCGTGCCGAAATTCTCAGTTAGCAGCATTATAGCCAACCACTTCAGACTTTAATTATGCAGAGAATAATGGGCGGTGCTCATGAGAGCAAATACTCAGCCCACCTTTAAACAATAGCACGGCATATAAATGTATCCCATCCTATTTCAGACCTTTAAAACCAATACAAATAAGCAACGGCTATACTTCTAACGGCAACAACCAGACTTTGGAGATCAATGTGAACTCAAACAACATTGCCGTTATCATCCCCTGCTACAACGAAGCGTTAACCATTGCAAAGGTAGTAGATGATTTTCACCGCGAGCTGCCCGAAGCAACTGTCTATGTATATGACAACAACTCTAGCGACGGCACCGCCCAAATTGCACGCGAGCATGGGGCGACAGTTAAGTTCGAGCCCCGTCAGGGCAAGGGCAACGTTTGTCGTCAAATGTTCCGTGATATCGATGCGGATTGCTACCTTATGGTCGATGGAGACGACACCTATCCGGCTGAGTCGGCGCGAGCACTGTGCGATCCCATCCTTGCCGGCGAAGCGGATATGACCGTAGGCGATCGACTTTCCAACGGTACATACGCCGAAGAGAACAAGCGCGCCTTCCACGGCTTTGGCAACAACCTGGTACGCAGCATGATCAAGTGGATCTACGGCTACAGCTTTGACGACGTCATGACTGGCTATCGTGCCATGAGCAAGCCTTTCGTCAAGACGTTCCCCGTTCTTTCTGAAGGGTTTCAGATTGAGACAGAGCTATCCATCCACGCCGTAGACCATCGTTGGCGCATTAAGGATGTCCCCATCGAGTATCGCGACCGTCCAGCCGGTTCGGAGTCCAAGCTCAATACCGTAAGCGATGGCATTCGAGTGATTGCCATGATTGGCACTCTCTTTAAGGACTACCGTCCGCTTAAGTTCTTCTCACTTATTGCGCTTGTCTTTGCGGCGATCGGTCTTATCCTAGGAATCCCCCTCATCACAGAATACCTTGCCACCGGTTTGGTGCCTCGCTTCCCTACCGCGATTCTCGCAGCCGCATTTATGTTCCTGTGCGGATTGTCACTCGCCACAGGCTTCATCTTGGATTCCGTGGCGAAAGTAGAGCGGAAACAGTGGGAGCTGAGGGTGTATGAGGAGAGCACGGATAATTAATGGCACGACCAGCCGAATGAATATCCGCTATATTTAATTTAATTAGAACCAACCTCTTTAAGACCAAAAGAGTCGTCATCGACATCCGGTACAAGTAGCTTCAACCTCGACGCCGCGATACCTTATGCCTGGCAGTCTCTACCAGTCTAAGAGCGTTAATCTTGCCGGGAGGCACCCATGAATATTACCGTCGCAGGTCTTGGCTACGTAGGCCTTTCACTCGCCTGTCTGCTTTCCAAGCATAACAATGTCATCGCAATCGACATTAACGAAAACAGGGTAGCCGACATCAACAACGGCATCTCCCCTATCAAGGATGCATTCATCGAGGCATATCTGGCAGATCGCCCGACTTCGCTACGTGCTACCACCGATGTAAATAAAGCATACGAAATAGCTGATTACATCGTCATAGCTACGCCAACCAACTATGACGATGTCACACACTACTTCGACACCTCGAGCATCGAGAGCGTCCTGGATCTGGTTAAAAAAATCAACCCGCACGCCGCCGTAGTAATTAAGTCCACCATCCCTGTTGGCTACACCAAGGATATCAGTGCCAAATATTCCGAGCTCCAGATCATCTTCTCCCCCGAGTTTTTGCGCGAGGGCCACGCACTAGAAGACAATTTACATCCCAGCCGAATCGTTGCCGGAATCAATGAGGAGACCGACCGCGAAGCCGCTCGGACCTTCGTCAACCTTTTGGATGAAGGCTCCGAGGACGCCGAGACAGAAATTCTAATAACGGGCTCAACCGAGGCCGAGGCGATCAAGCTATTCGCCAACACGTATCTAGCGCTCAGGGTTTCATACTTCAACGAGCTCGACACGTATGCCAAAAGCAAGGGTCTCAGCACACGCGATATCATTCAGGGCGTTTGCCTGGACCCACGCATCGGGACACATTACAACAACCCCAGCTTCGGCTACGGAGGCTACTGCCTTCCCAAAGACTCCAAGCAGCTCCTTGCTAATTTTCACGACGTGCCCCAGAATTTGATCCGCGCAATCGTAGACTCAAATAGCACTCGCAAACATTTTATCGCCGATCAAATTATATCGATGCAGCCAAAGATCGTCGGTGCTTTTCGTTTAACTATGAAAAGCGGTTCGGACAACTTTCGTCAAAGCTCGACCCTCGACGTAATTGAATTACTCAAGGCTAAAGGCATTAAGATTATCATTTATGAACCCACACTCAATGAAACCGTTCTATTTAACTGCACTGTTGTTAATGACATAGAGCTATTTAAAAAAATAAGCGATGTTATCATCGCGAATCGCTATGATAGCGTCCTCGACGACAGCAAGGCAAAAGTATACACACGAGACTTATGGCAAAGAGACTAAAATACCTGCAAACAAAGGAGCTAAATACCAATGAACGCCATGCCTAAGGTATCGGTAATCATGCCATGCTTCAATAACCAACAATATCTTGAAGAGTGCTTAAAATCAGTTTGCGAACAAACGCTCAATGAAATTGAAATAATCTGCATCGATGACGGTTCAACCGATTCATCGCTTTCAATAATGAGGCAATTTGAAGCGCTGCACCCTCAGTTGCAAATCATATCTAAGAAAAACGAAGGTTTTGGCGCGACCGTCAATCGTGGAATAGCGGCGTCCACTGGCAAATATATCGCAATATGCGAGACTGACGATTATGTAGAAGCAACGATGTACGAATACCTCTATAATCGCGCCGCCGAGAATGGGTATCCAGATGTTGTCCGAAGCGATTTCGACAGATTCATCGGGCAAGACAATAATAGGAAATTTACTAGAGCCTATTTGAGCGATGATTGCACCCTGAGAAATAAGCTAATCAATCCTCAAGAAGATCCCAGGGCATTCGATTTATATGTTCTGATGCAGCCTACGCTTGTAAAGAGATCATTCATAAATGCAAACAATATTCGATTAAATACCTCGCCAGGTGCTTCATATCAAGATAATGGCTACTGGTTTCAAGTAACAGCATATGCACGAACGCTCTATTACGATTCAAGTTGTCATTACCACCTCAGGCGCGATAACCCGAATTCATCCATGTTAAGCAAAGGAAAAGCTGACGCAATAAGAAATGAGTATAAATTCATTCATGATAAGCTCTATGGAGATCTCGACAGGCTACCAAGTAACATATTGGGCATTCTCTCAAAGAAGCAATTTCAATCCTATTGGGGGACATACAACCGAATTGATCTTTCTCTAAGGAAGCAATTTGTTCGAAATTGGTCTAAAGACTTTAACATCCTCGATGAAGCCGGTGAAATTGACCGAAAACTATTTGATGAATATGAGTGCGACAAACTGAGTCTTATTCTCAATGATCCTGATCGGTTCTACTATGAACAAGAATTCTGGGAGAAACAGTGGTCTTCAATGAATTCTGAGATTATAAGATTAAAGAAAGAACTTAAAGCTTTAGAAGAAAAAACCAATCGGAAATCCCTCATCAAGAGATTGATTAAAAGATAAAATAAAAGCGGACTGAGAAGCGCCCAGTCCGCTTTTGTTTTTTGGGTGCTCCATGGCGGATTCGAACCGTCGACCTTGGGATTAGAAGTCCCCTGCTCTATCCAGCTGAGCTAATGGAGCGAACAAGATTAGATTATAACCTAATTGAATTGATCGCGATACGCCTTACAAACGTCGTCGACGGGGCCATCCATACGAAGATCGCCTTTCTCAATCCACACAGCACGCTGGCAGATTCGCTCAACCTGTTCCATCGAGTGAGAAACGAACAGAACTGTCACATCGCCGGATTCAATAAAATGTTGAATTCGCCTTTCGCACTTTTCCTGGAAGAACACATCACCAACCGATAGCGTTTCATCAACAATCAAAATATCAGGCTCGGTAATCGTAGCAATTGCAAAGGCAATACGTGCCACCATACCCGAAGAAAAATTCTTTAGCGGCATATCGACAAAATCATTAAGCTCAGCAAAATCGATGATCCCATCAAAGTTTGCATCGATAAATTCCTTGGTATATCCGAGAAGCGAGCCATTAAGGTAGATGTTCTCGCGAGCCGTCAGCTCCGGGTCAAAACCGGCACCAAGCTCGATAAGCGGAGCGATGTTGCCATGAACCCTGACCTCGCCTTCGCTCGGCTCAAGAACGCCAGCAATGATCTTAAGCATAGTGGATTTGCCGGATCCGTTCGTTCCAACCAGACCAACGACCTCGCCCTGATGAACTTCGAACGAGATGTGTTTAAGTGCCCTAAACTCCTCAAAAAAGAGTTCGTGTTTCGCAAGCTTTATAAAATACTCTTTAAAGCTACCTAGCGACTCAGAAGCCATATTAAAGACCATAGAGACATCTTTGACTTCAACCGAAAGAGGCTTCTTCTCATAGTCAACCGAGGGCATAGCACCCGCTTGAATAACTCCAGACATACTATTCCCCTAGATATAAAGAATGAACTTATGCTCGCTCTTATGAAATACCGCATACCCTATAACCAGTGAAAGGACTGCCCATAGGACGCAAAAAACCAATACCTGCGTGGAAGGATTGCACTGAAACAGGAAGATATCACGCATGAAAGTCAAATAGTTATACATGGGGTTCGCATACATTAGAACCCTTAGGATATGTGGCATTCCGGCAATAAAATCTGTAGTCCAAAAAATAGGAGTAAAGTACGTCCAGGCGGTAATCACAACGCTCCAAAGATGGATCACATCTCTAAAGAAAACTGCAAGGGCAGAAAGCGCCAGACCAATACCCATGCAAAACAGCATTAAAAGAATCAGACACACCGGAAGCCAAACAAGATGCCATGTGGGCACTACACGGAACCACAACATGACTAAGGCAACAGCAACAAGCGAAAAAGCAAAATTTACCAAGGCAAACAAAGCCTTTTGAACGGGAAATACCCAGCGATGGACTTTGACCTTCTTTAACAATGAAGCTGCAGCAAGTATCGACGTCATGGCCTGCGATGTGGAATCGGACATAACGGCAAAAGTAACATTACCAACAATTAAGTAAAGCGGATACATCTCTGGCGTAATAGAACCATTTCGGCCCTGGGCAAAAATCGTCGAAAAGACAACCGCCATCACGATCATCATAAGCAAAGGATTAAGCACTGACCACGCGACGCCAAGAACGCTACGACGATATTTCAGCTTAAAATCCTTGGTAACTAGCTGTTTTAGGATGTAAAAATCCTTTTGAATATCATTGGCCGCGTGTGATTGAATACTCTTCGCACCAACGCGGCCATCCATGCTATTCACCACAAACGACTCCTTAATAACAACATCCTGTCGAGAGAGAAGTATATCCTCCTGTAGCTCGCAGAATGAACGGGCCCCTAAAAGAGGGGTATTAACCCATACTTTGTCTAAAGAAAGGCATGGAGCGTGCGCTCCATGCCTCGAAACAGACTCGGCTACTTCTTTCCCTGAACAGCTCTACCAATAGATTTAAGAACTTCACGCCGCGCAGAGCCAACGGGACATAACGGGTCAACTATTTTACGCAGCGGGCTGGTTTCAGAAACGGCCTTTTCGTGCATCAACAGCGGCGTGTCAACTGAAGCACCGGATCCAACAAGCAAAGCAAGAAGCTTCTCATAGAAAGGTGTCTCACGGGCATACTTCCAATACAGCTGGCTTCGATCGCAATAAGCGAACTTCCATGGCTTTTCAAACCCGGCATAGTGCACAATCCGCTCATGGCTACGCGAATCATTAAATGCATCAAAAACCTGGTGAGGAGCATAGCTGAACACGTTTGCGATGCGATTGCCACAATCAATCATAACGTTCCAGTCATAGTTAAGCCAGGTAACGCGCCCTTCGCAATGAGCATTCAACACATCCTGATCGTTATAAATAAAACGATCGTCAGAAGCAAATTCGAGCCACTCTTCAATCGTGTGAAGACTCCGCATTTCACGCGTGTTAAGCAGCAGAACACCGGCCTGGAAGTAATCATAGGGGTTAGTCATCCCTAGTACCGTCTTGGCATACTTTAAACGCTCACCATTTTTCATGTTTAAGTTGCCTAGGAAATCGATATCCCGTGTTGCGCCGAGCAGGTTAGTACCGAGTTCGGTTTCATACAGCTCCGAAACGTCACCCTTAACAATAAGATCAGAATCAAGATAAAGGACTTTATTGTAGTAAGGCAATAGCTTCTGAATAAGGAAGCGGTAATAAGTCTCAACACTAATATGCGGATTATTTGTTGTCAGCTCATATTGATCGATGATGGCAGAGACGCTGCAGAACCTCAGGTCGGCATGAGGGAAAGCCCCAAAGAAACTCTTCATACGGGCTTGGTTTTCTCCATTGATATCACGATTCAGCACGACGATATCGTAGCGATAGTCTGTAGAAGCATTTGCAAGCATTGAATAGATTGTGGTCGTAAGCATGGGGACATAATTATTGTCCGAGGCAAAAACAACAGGGATTATAGGGCGGGGATCGCCAGAAAGACGCGGAAGACCGAGTTCGCCATGATAATCTGGCTCAGTAAAGTGAACACACTGCAGCTCGGCAGTTTTCCAACCCTCACCAACACGCTCATGATGAAGCAAATAAATATTCAAGAGCCTTTCAGCAAGGTGACCGGGTGTGCGCAGGCCTTCCTTGCTGTATTTCGACATGTCTGTCGTATTAACAAACTCTTCGAGAATCGGGAATAACCACTCGCAATATGCGTTAAAAATGGCCCGCTTCATGATGAACATGTTGCAGAAGCGCGCAGTGTGCCCTTTGAGGAAAGCCTGAGCATCCTGAAGATACTCAGGATGCTGTTTACCGAGAATGGAAACGACTTTATCAAGATCCTCGACAAACAATTTGTCGGCAAGATCGTATTGCTTGCGAATGGTTGCAGAAGACCCGCAGTAAGGACGAATATCCTTACGCTCGGTCGTAATCACGTCAAATTCTTTCACGTATTTACGGACGCTATCGTCGTCAAGACAATACTCAGCCTGAGATTTAGCATCAATATAGGCGTCCATCACCTCGCCATAGAGATTTTCCCCATGACGTTTTCGAGCAAAATCAAAATAGCGACGATAGTGACAAAAACCAACATAATCGCTGTCGGTATTCTTCCAAGCCCAATACTGCGTAGTCAGTTCGCAATACATAGGGTTTTGATCAGAAATATTCTCGCCGTCGTTATCCTGGAATGCCCAGTGGAAAATATCACTTCGAGATGAACAGCCGACCTGAACAGGCTGGAATAATTCGCTGTCGAACAAATCGACTCTTTTATGAGTTGATACAAAGATCCGGATATCCTGTTTCGCGCAACAACGCTTTTTTGCCCTCTCTTCAACTTCGCAAATATGAAGCTTGGCAGCATCAGCGAAATCCATAAGGCGATTGGAAACAAAATAATCTGTACCTGCCATTGATTTGGCCTCGCGATACCAAGTCCTTAATGTTTCTACCGAAACATCGCCACTGTCATTTACCCACTCCGCATAAGCTGCATCACGAGTCAGGCGCATAACTTGTTCAGCAACTTCCAAGTCACCAACCACGGAAGCCGCTTTTTTAGCTGCATCGATTTTATTGGAATTATCTACGCGAACAAACCAATCGTTAAATAGAAGATCCATCAACTTTGTCTTACCGCCACTAAAGGCCATAGACAAATCAAACTTATTGAATTTTTCGGAGAATTCTGCCATATGTGTCACAGAACTCCAGAAGCCCTGAGTGCTCCGCAGGAAAGAGTCAGGCGACATCTTGGACCCTGAGTTAACTCCGCGACCCAAATAATACTTAAGCCCGACAATATCGTTACAGGTAAGCTGAGAATCTGCCTCTGCAAGAGCAACAAAACATTCGTAACCGTCTTGAGCGCGACCCATCCTATCGTTTGTCATGTCGGAGAACGCTCGTTTAAAGTAACGGGCGTCATAAGCACGTTGTGTAATGCGCCAATCTTGGCGATAACCAGCCTCGCTGCTGAATGCAGCGTTACAGATATCCGAACCGTTCAAAGGCTCAATATCACGATTAACATAGGACTCAAATTCAATACGTTCTTGCTCAGATACGCCCGCATTTACAACCTTAATCCCAAAATGGTAGATGTCTGCAGGATGAGCAAGAGAGTAGTCATTGAGCTCTGAAAGAAAGCCGGGCTCAAGTTCGTCATCAGAATCTAAAAGAATAATGAGATCGCCAGAGCATTGTTCGACAGCGGATTTGCGGCCAAGATGAACGCCCTCGTTGTGCAATTTGATAATGGGCTTAACACGGCTATCGCGCTCGGCGTAGTCTTTAAGAATTGAAGCAGTATTATCAGGACTGCCATCGTCGACAATAATCAATTCAAAATCAGCAAAAGACTGATGCAGCACGCTATCGATGCAGGCAGGCAGGTATTCCGCGTCTTTATAGGAAGAAACACAAATAGAAAAACGAGACAAGACTACGCTCCTAATCATAAGTGAGAGCAAACACAAATCAGCATAATGCAGCCAGGCTAAAGCGAATCCATGAAAAACTGGAAACATAAAATAGGCGGTGTCTAGTCGTTCAAAACGAATCGACCAGAATAATGCTCAGAGATGCCAAGGAGGTCAAGATCTAACTGTGCATCAATTTAAATAAGTTCCTTCGAATTTCAACTAACATGGCGTTAACAGACAAACACAAAAATAAAGAGAAAATAATCTCCACCCACTGATTAACGAATGGCACAGAACCCAAAACACCAAGTATCGAAATATGAAACATATAAACGTTTCCACTTGACTTGCCCAAATATTTGAAAAAACTACCCAAGAGGGAGTCTTCTCTTGCGATTTGAGTCATCAGAAGGATTAAACAGAATGCAATAAACGAATCAACCATTAAGTTCAATTTAAAACGCGCAACGCACAGGCCCAGGAGAACGATTCCGGCAAGTGGATATTTATAAGTGTTACGGCACTCCAAAAACTTAACAAATAATCCCCTTTTACATGCTGTCATTCCCAACACAAAAGCAAAAATATAAAACAATTCTCTGTCGGTATGCATATTAGGGTCATCAACGATGAGATAAACCAGCCAAGGCGTATAAGCAACAAGTAGCAGGATGCAGTTAGCGAGCTTTCCCTTCGAGATGACCATATAAAAAAACGGCGCAAGCACATAGCAGCATATAGCAGCACCCAAATACCACCACGCTCCACATAGCGTAGGTGAGCTAAAGAATTCTGAGGCCAATCCGAACATGTCTTTTACCAGAAACAGAAGAAATCCAAATCCCTTACCGTAAACTGATATAACCGAAACACCGACGCAAACAGAAACTACCAGCGAGAATAAGTACATCGGGATAAAAGACAACCAGAACTTACGCAACCGATTGCAAATAGCAGCGGCCATATTGGAAAAAGACCCATCTGTCTTGCTCAATTTAAAACAGATGCCGTAACCTGACAGGATCATAAAAATAGAAACGCATGATTTTGCAGAAGTAGCCAATACCTGTGAAATAGAAAGCTGAGCAATAGATAAATTAACCCCCGGATTATTGGGAATAATATGGTGAACAAAAAGCAATATGAGCGCCAGGCCCTTAGCACATGACGTCATAGTTTTGGTAAACCCAAGCGAATGAGCAGGCTGATTAATCTCGGTTGGCATTTTTACCCTTACGTATATATGAAACGACAAGTGGATATACCTTCACGGCAAGCAGAATTACACTAGCCGCAAAGAAAAGAGTCAATCCCAAGCGATAAAAGGGATCAATATATTTAAGAGTGACAGTATGTCTTCCATGTCCAATTTTAATTGAAGTAAAAGCCAAGTTTGCTAAATGGGTATTCACCTCGGTGCCATCAACAAAAGCCCTCCAATTTGCAGAATAAGGAATTGGTGCGAATAAATAACCTGTGCTTGGAGCGTCAATGGAAACGGACAACTCATCATTTGTAAATGAAAGAACCGAACAATTTGCTTTGTTCCTTTCATTACAAGAACTTAGATAGTGATCAATATACTTATCGGGAACGGCCTCAACCCATATATTGCTTAACTCGGCATCATCGGCACAGTTGACACCAACGATAGAAATCTCAACCTTGTTGTAATGATTGTTGCTGAACGGAATCCTTACAGATTCATCGCCAGCAGCAAGATACACCGGCAAAACATCCTCAGAATCATCTTGAGAGTTATAAAACTTTGCAACAATCGAGACGTTACCACTCGTTGTAGCCGACGCATGAAACTTAAAATTCAATGCGATACATCCATCGGAATCCTGAATATCAAATTGCGAAGACTTCGAGACGGTTACATTGTTTGGTGAAGATCCGATGCAGTCTCCATAAGTCAGTGCCTCATGATTTTTCTCAACAATGGTTTTGCCTTCAGCAGATTCAATATCGTCTAGCACCAACGCATCCAGAAGAAGCGCTCCTCTATCAGAACGTTCAGACTTATAGAAATCAGAGTCGCTGATTACACTTGATGCAGAGTAGAACGAAATCGGCTGAATTGAATTTTGATTCTCATATACCTGGTAATAACCATCACTATTTAAATTGGTATAACCAAATGGGCTGATATAGCTAATATCAGGGTTTGAATAGACTGAGTAGCCCACTCCAAGCATCGCGTTCAGACTAATATCAGAAAAGCCATACGTATAGCGCGAATAGCCCAGCTGCTCAATATAATTATTGCCCACAGTAGACATAAACTCTGTAACAGCGGAAGAAGTGCCAACCCCTCCAATATAAGATTCAGTTCCCATATATGAATTTGCCATAGGAGCGGTCAGCATTTGAGTTTGAAAATCAATCCTAGCTGGCTGTTTTATCGCATATTCGGAAATCGTGTCACGCAAGTCAGTATTGAAGGAGTCCCAATACTGCTGTTTGCTGACCGTCGGAACATCGTTAACAAGCTGATAACCACCGAACAATACGGATGCAACCGATATAAAAACAATTAAACAATCAAAGAAAGACGAATGGCGAAGGAAGCAGACTGATAAAAATACCAAAATTGCGAACAAAGAAAAAAAGAGCAGGGCGTGTTTATCCACGTTAAAGTCAAGAACAACGACAGAGACAATCGTGACCGCGAATGCAACGCAGATCCAGACAAATACTTGAGAAGGGTTGTTCTCATCGAGCAAATTTTCAAAGCCAATGGCTCCACATAAGGCGAGAACAAAAATAACCCAAACTGATGACATTCGGAAATCAAATGAACCTACAGCGCCACCGCCGAGCAGGTACCTAATTACATCAAAACAAGCATAAGCGGCCACGGAAATTAATAGAATCGAAAGCCAGCAACGACGAGCTCTAGACTGACCCTTAAAGCAAAAAGGCAGGCAGACAACAGCAGCAACACTTGAAGAATAGAAAGCGTTCCCCAAAAAACCCGATGGACTTGAGCATTCACTCATAAATCCAAAAGAAGTGCTCGAAATGAAACCCAGCCATTGTTCAGCCAGAATTTGTGGGTTAGATAAAACAGATATCGAGTTAACCGCAAGGTTGCCACCAGAATCCTTAGAAACACGGGCACTATCTAAATATGTTGAGATATTTGGGAGAAGAGAAGGCGCGGATATAGCAATACCCATCACATAAAGGAATCCCAAATTTGCAAAACAATGAATATATGACCTGTAACACTGACTTTTACCAAAATAGCCCAAATAAAAAGCTGTAAACATAACCAGAATACATGTGTATAGAACAAGTCCATATACACTTAAAGTCATAATTATCAAAGCGAGCGTAATTGGAAATGCAACGAATTTCTTTTTATCGTGCAGCACTCTTGCAACAGCCCAAAGAAATGCCGAGAGCAAAGTTACTTCTAGCGTATAGGCAGTCCATGCGCAAAGCGCAAGCATCCTACCGGAGAATGCAATGCCAAAACCAAATATAAACTTCGTCTGATATCGACAATTAAAATAGCCCAAAAACAAGTAGAAAAAAGAGCCCGCGAGAAGGATCTTAACAATCTGGAATACACACATCATCCTGGGTAAATTATCCCTACCGAACCATGAAACAATGTATTCCGGATTAAACAATTGTACGGTCGTTCCACCTAAAAACTGTGACGCATTCCAGGTAGAAAAATTTAACTGAGAAAATCGATCAGCCGCATTTAGAAAAAAGGGTACAGACTGGCCAAAGCTGTCAGAACCATAATCTACATAGATTAGATAACTACCCCCAAATAAATATCGAGCGTAGAGAAAGACGGAAACAAGGGTAAGAAGCAATAGATAGAATAAAAATAGGGAGCACGATTTATGCCTCAGACAGAACTCATAAACCTTTCCAAATGCATGAAACCTAGACATAGCTAATGAATTATTGACCATTGCGTTGATATTTCTCCTCGGTCGCAGCCTTTGCCTGACGCCACCAGCTCTCGTTTTCTACATACCATTTAATGGTTCTTTTCAGACCAGCAGCGAAATCAGTATGCTGTGGTTTCCAACCAAGCTCTCTACGAAGCTTTGAACTATCGATGGCATAACGCCGATCATGGCCGGGACGATCAGCGACCCAGTCAAAATCATCAGCATCCCTGCCCATGGCTCTAAGAATCATACGCAATACTTCTATATTGCTTTTCTCACCATCGGCACCAATAAGATAGGTTTCCCCGATCCTCCCCTTGGTTAAAATATCCCAGACCGCTGAGGAGTGGTCTTCTGTATAAATCCAGTCACGAACGTTTTCACCTGAACCGTACAGTTTCGGACGCCTCCCATCGATAATGTTTGTAATCTGCCTTGGGATGAACTTTTCAACATGTTGATAAGGACCGTAGTTATTGGAACAGTTCGAAATGGTGGTGCGTAAGCCGAACGTACGAGTCCATGCTCTGACCAGCATATCGGAGCTAGCTTTTGTTGAACTGTAAGGCGAACTGGGACGATAAGGAGTTTGTTCGGTAAATCTAGTCGGATCGTCTAGAGCAAGGTCGCCATATACCTCATCAGTCGAAACGTGATGATAGCGAATATTATACTTGCGAACCGACTCCAGTAAACGATAGGTCCCCTCAACATTAGTTCGAAGGAACGGGAAAGGATCATTAATCGAATTGTCATTATGTGATTCTGCGGCGTAATGCACAATTGCGTCATGCCCAGGAATAAGTTCATCAAGCAAAGCCGAATCACAGATATCACCGACGACAAGCTCAACCCTATCCTTAGGCAAGGAGGCAATATTCTCCGGATTACCGGCATAGGTTAGTTTATCGAGAACAGTGACATGAACTTCAGGATGATTATTAACAACGTAATGAACGAAGTTAGAGCCAATAAAGCCACAGCCGCCTGTAACAATTATATTTTTAGGTTCAAAGGGAATGCACATGCTAATTAACCTGCTCTTCATCTGCAATTGAAATTAAATAACGACCATAATCGGTCTTTTTCAGCTTCTCACCAAGTGTTCGAAGCTGATCGGAATCAATAAACTTGCGGCGGTAGGCTATCTCCTCTATGCATGCAATGAAGTAACCTTGACGGCTCTGCACGGCTTCAACATACTCTGCAGCCTTTAGCATGCCAGCAGGAGTTCCAGTATCAAGCCAAGCCATTCCTCGACCCATAAGCTCAACGGAAAGTTCCCCACGGTCAAGGTATGCATTATTGATGCTCGTTATCTCAAGCTCACCACGCGAAGACGGCTCAACCTTGGATGCAAAATCAGAAACCTGTCCGTCATAGAAATACAGACCTGGTACGGCATAATTGGACTTTGGATCACTAGGCTTTTCCTCAATTCCAACAACCTTATGGTCTTCATCAAATTCGACTACGCCAAACGCGCGTGCGTCTTTAACAGGGTAGCCAAACACAACGGCTCCGCCCTTGTTTTCTACAGTCATACGAGCATTTGATAGAATACGGGTCAAATCCTGACCATGAAACATATTATCGCCAAGAACAAGCGCGCAAGGCTCCCCCGCAAGGAACTCACGACCAATCGTAAAAGCCTCCGCTAGACCCCTGGGCTCATCTTGCTGAGCATAGCAAATCCGCATTCCCAGCAAAGAGCCATCACCGAACAAATCCTTAAATGCAGGCAAATCCCTAGGTGTAGAAATGAGCAACACCTCACGAATTCCTGCGAGCATCAAAACTGACAAAGGATAGTAAACCAATGGTTTGTCATAAATAGGAAGCAATTGCTTATTAACAGACTTGGTAATGGGGTGCAAGCGAGTGCCTGAACCGCCAGCCAATATAATGCCCTTCATATGCCCTCCTAGAACCAGTCGAAACAAAACTAATAATAGATGTTAGCAACACTTGGCGACGATTAAGGCAATTCTTTTTCCGTAGCCCACACCCGGAACAGCCCAACGGCCGTCAAGATCTTCGAGACATGGAGCGACTCCACGGTCGACCTTATGAAAGCGGGGGTCAACACATGCATTATTCAGAGGCTCGAATGAGGCGTACGCCTTCAAATGCTGCGCCTGAGCACGCAACCCAATTCGAACGTTATCAAAAGCCACGCCAGCTGCAGATGTATTTATTGCGCCAATGCCACCAAAGTTGCATTGTTCAGCTTTTACGCTGCCACCAAATTGGAGCCAGCCAGTTTCGTACATTGCTTGGGCAAACAGGATTTCCGCCTTAACACCTTCAGCATTCGCTTCCTCTAATACTATCTGGCAAAAGTCATTAATAGTCGCTGCACCCTTCGAGGCATAAATAGCCGGATAGGTATGTCCAGTAGAGTTGTACAAAGAAACCATGCTCGAAACCGAAGCGGCAGACTTACCCATAATCGGCGTGCCCAAAGTTGTGCACGCCACCAGGTCGGCGTCGGAGAAGGGCGACCAGGACGATCCGTTCCAGGCCTGGACCAGGAACTTGTAGGACGTGCCGTTGGACAGGCCCTTCACGGTGTAGGACTCCTTGGCGCAGTCGAGCGTATAGGTCTTGTAGCCGGACCCCTGGCGGACGGCGACCGCGTAGCGGGTCGCGCCGGGCACGTGGCCCCAGGAGAGCTCGACCGACCCGTCGCCGGCCTTAGCCTCGACCCTGGGCCTGACGGTGCCCGACGGCGCGGCGGAGCACAGGTAGCCGTCGGCGGTCGACGACCAGGACCCGTCGACCCGGGCCTGGACCAGGAAGCGGTGGGTCACGCCGTTGGCGAGGTCGGAGACCCTGAAGGAGGTGCCCTTCTCGTCGAGCGTGTAGGTCCTGTAGGAGCCGCCGGGCATCTTCTCGGCGACGGCGTAGCGCTCGGCGCCGGCGACCGCCTTCCAGGAGACGGTGACCTCCCCGTCGCCGGTCGCCTCGGCGGAGGCCTCGGGGGC
>CALGKS010000250.1 GCA_937930475.1 uncultured Collinsella sp.
CGTCTCGTGCGGCGACCCCATGCTCTCGTATTTCTCGGCTCAGGCGGGCGGGCTTCTGTGCGGGTCGTGCGCCTCGAGCGTGCCCGGAGCCGAGTTGGTATCGGTCGGTGAGGTCGCATGGCTGCGCGCCCTGATGTCCATGACGTTCGATGCCCTTATGGCCGAGCAGATCGATCCGCATACCGCAGCGTTTTTGCTGGGGCTTTCGCATGTTTGGGCCGCCACGCATACCGATCAGCGGCTCCGTGCGATGGAATTCATGTTGGGTCGGTGATGATGCGCAGGCGCGGGCTGCTTGTGGTAACATACCGACCTGTTGGTACCTCGACCTTGGATGCTCGCTCCACCGGCGGCTTCCCAGTCCGAGGCGAATAGAGTCGCCCGCGGGCGACGCGAAACGAAAGGTGAAACAATGACTGTTTCCAAAGAGCGCAAGGCGGAGCTGACCGCCCAGTTCGGTAACTCCCCGGTCGATACCGGTAACCCCAAGGTTCAGGTCGCCATCCTGTCCGAGCGCATCAAGGAGCTGACCGAGCACATGAAGTCCCACCAGAAGGACTTCCACACCCGTCGTGGCCTGCTCATGCTCGTCGGCCGCCGTCGTCGTCTTCTCTCCTACATCAAGAAGAACGACATCGTCGAGTACCGTGAGCTCATCAAGGCTCTGGGCATCCGCGACAACATCCAGTAAGGATTTGTACATGCTAAGAGCGTCCTGCGCAGCGGGGCGCTCTTTTTGTGTAAGGGCGTGAACAATCACGCTCTGAAGCGTGGCGGGGGCAGGGGGCCCGCGTCACATGAGGAGCCCGCAGGCAAGGGGCCTGTGGGGTAAAGGAGAACAATGACACTCGTATCCAAGACCTTTGAGCTGTACGGCAAGACCTACACCTTCGAGTCCGGCGAGCTTGCCAAGCAGGCCACCGGTGCCTGCCTGGTCAAGCAGGGCGACACCACGATGCTCGACACCGTGGTCGTCTCCAAGGAGCGCAAGAACTACGACTTCTTCCCGCTGACCGTCGACTTCAACGAGAAGATGTACGCCGCCGGCCGCATCCCGGGCGGCTACCTCAAGCGTGAGGGCCGTCCCAGCGAGAAGGCCACGCTCACGGCTCGTATGATCGACCGCCCGATCCGCCCGAGCTTCCCGGACGGCTTCCGCAACGAGGTGCACATCGTCGCCACCTCGCTCGTCGCCGACCAGGTCAACCCCTTCGACGTCATCAACGTCATGGGCGCTTCGCTGGCCATGACGCTCGGCGGCGTGCCCTTCGAGGGCCCGCTTGCCTGCGTGCGCATCGGCCGTAACGTGGAGACCGGCGAGTTTATCGTCAACCCCACCTATGAGGAGCGCGAGAACTCCGACCTGGACCTGGAGCTGGGTGGCTCTGCCGACTTCATCTCGATGGTCGAGGCCGGCGCCGAGGAGATCTCCGAGGACGACATGCTCGCCGCCATGAAGTTTGGCCAGGAGGCCCTCGCTGCCTTCTGCCAGGCCCAAGATGAGTTCGTCGCCGAGTGGGAGCAGGTCA
>CALGKS010000251.1 GCA_937930475.1 uncultured Collinsella sp.
CTTCCACATGGCGTCCCAGTCGAGCTCGCGGCGCGCCTGGCCCATCTTGTCGTCCAGGTCGCGGGCGTGCGGCACCTTCTTAGCAATGTCGGCGGCGTGCGCGGCAATCTTGGTGGCCATGAGACCGTCGAGCACGTCCTGGGCGTTGGGCAGGCACAGGTGCTCGGCCGGCGTCACGTAGCACAGGAAGTCGGCGCCGGAGCTCGCGGAGATGGCACCACCGATGGCGGCGGTGATGTGGTCGTAGCCCACACCGATATCGGTCACCAGCGGCCCGAGCACATAGAACGGGGCGTTGTGGCACAGGCGCTTCTGCAGCTTCATGTTGGCGGCGATCTCGTCGAGCGCCATGTGGCCCGGACCCTCGACCATGACCTGGACGCCGGCGGCCCATGCGCGCTTGCACAGCTTGCCCAGCTCGATCATCTCGGCGGTCTCGGTGGCATCGTTGGAGTCGTACAGGCAGCCCGGGCGGCAGGAATCGCCGAGCGAGATGGTCACGTCGTACTCGTGGCAAATCTCGAGCACCTCGTCGTAGAACTCATAGAAGGGGTTCTCGTTGCCGGTGACTTCCATCCAGCCAAACAGCAGCGAGCCGCCGCGGCTGACGATGTTCATCAGGCGGCCGGTCTCCTTAAAGGTCTTGATGACCGACTTGTTGATGCCGCAGTGGATGGTCATAAAGTCCACGCCGTCCTCGGCATGCGCGCGAACGACCTCGAGCAGATCGTCCTTGGTCAGCTTGACCAGCGGCTTTTCCATGTAGCCGATGGCATCGTACATGGGGACGGTGCCCACCATGAGCGGCGTCTCGTCGATGAGCTGCTGGCGGAACTGGCGCGTCTTGCCCGAGTTGGAGAGGTCCATGATGGCGTCGGCGCCATAGTCCTCGGCGATCTTGACCTTCTTCCACTCCTCGGCGGCATCGGCCTTATCACCCGAGATGCCCAGGTTCACATTGACCTTGGTGGACAGGCCCTCGCCAACACCAAAGGCGCGCATGCCCTTTTTGATATGCACGATATTGGCGGGAATGGCGATGCGGCCGTCTGCCACGCGCTCGCGGATGTACTCGGGGTCGCGATGCTCACGCTCGGCGACTTCTTTCATCTGCGGTGTGATTTGTCCGGCACGGGCGAAGTCGATTTGCGTCACGAGCTTGGGCTCGGTTTGTGTGCTCATTGGCACGGCTCCCTTCGTTGGCATTACCCATATCAGGTTTGCGGGTCAGGGCGGGCGCGCCCAATCTCAGCCTGCCGTCTTGTCCTGCAAGCTCCCCGTTATGTCATGGGCTCAAGTATAGCCTGAATGGGTACGATTGAGCCAACGAGTGTGCCTGTGGGGAGGCGAACATGGAAGACAAGCATCTATATCGAGAGACGCAATGGGATGTATCGGCCGAGGAAAGCCGTGCGCACCATGGCCTGGTCGCGATTGGTTTTGCGGTGCTTGCCGTGCTGGTGATTGCCTTTTGGATCTGGACGTTTGGCGGTCGCGGCGGCGCTGCCTGGGGATTCGAGGCTGACGATAGCCTGCCGATTATGACGATGAAGGTCTCTGGCGGCAACACGGTGGCAGCTCCTGGCGACTATTGGTATCCACGCGACGAGTTTGTGCAGCTGCAGTTGAGCGGTGGATCCATTCCGGGCGAGGAGATTGAGCGCGTGACGTTTGATGCGTCGCTCAAGACACTGTCGGTCGAGCTGAAAGATCAAGGGGATGCGCCCACGACAATGGATATCGCGCTGACGGAATGGCGCCTGGAGCCTCCGTCGGGCGTCAAGGTGTCCGAGGTGGAGCATGTCAAGATTACCTATCAGGACGGCTCGACAAATGAAATTGCCAAAGCCGACGGCTTGGCGGAATAGACGCCGTGCCTAGGCAGCACATTCAAAAGTAGCGGTGGTCCTACAAGGCCTGTTCGTTCAGGAAGACCAAAGTGTTTTTATTTGAAAGCTCGGGAAAGTGACGATAACCAACGTCGAACGCGGTGAGTTCGCTTACATCCTCGAGCTTGTTTTCTGCCATCCAGCGCACCATAGAGCCGCGCGCCTTTTTGCTGGCGGTCGAGCGCTGGATGGGCTTGCCGTTGCGGACGCCTTCGCCAAAGAGACACGTGACGACCGTGACGTCGGTGGTGAGGCGGGTCAGAACGGCCTTGGCGTATTCCACGCTGGCAAGGTTGACGATCGTAGCGTTGGAGCCTGCCGGAGCGATAGCCCGTGCGAGCTTGTCGCCCCAAAACGCGTAGAGGTCTCGGGCGCCGTCGATGGCAAGTTTCGCGCCCATCTCCAGCCGATACGGTTCAACGGCATGAAAGGGGCGTACGCATCCGTAAAGGCCCGAGAGGATCCAGAGATGGTTTTGCAGCCAGTCGAGCTGTGCGGCATCCATGACCTCGGGCGCCATGCTTTGGTATTGGATGCCGTGATAGGACATGACGGCGGGGGAGATTCGACGCGCGATATCGGGA
>CALGKS010000252.1 GCA_937930475.1 uncultured Collinsella sp.
CGGCGGGAAGCTCGCCCTTGGTGATAAGGTCGAGCCACCAGCGATTGTTAATGCAGCTGGTCATGCGCACGGCCTCGAGGTCCGCCTCGCTGGGGTTCTCCTTGGTGTAGACCGGGGTAAAGCAGTTGATCATGCCGATCTTGGCATCGGCGCGAATAGCGCCCTCGTCATAGGCGCGACGATAGTTGGCCACGGCCAGCGCGTGCGCCAGCGAGATGTGATACTGCACGGTGCGGGCGCGGTTGAAGTCGTGGAGCTGCGGGAACCACACGCCCTCCTGATAGCGCTGCTCGGGCTCGACGATGGGCTCGTTAAAGGTGAACCAGTACTTAATCTCCTGGCCAAACTCGTGGAAGGCGACGTCGGCGTAATGTGCGTAAGCCTCGACAACCTCACGGCTCTCCCAGCCGCCACGGTTAAAGAGGTAGGTGGGCATGTCAAAGTGGTACAAGTTGACAAACGGCTCCAAGCCGGCTTCGCGAGAGGCGCGGAACAACTCGTGATACCACGCGGCACCTTCCTCGTTGAGGTTGCCGTCGGCATCGAGCAGACGGCTCCACTGGATGGAAGTGCGATAGGTATCCAGACCCAAGTCCTTCAAAATGCGAAGGTCTTCCTGGTACTTGGCCATAAAGTCATTGCCGGCGTAAGAGCCAACGCGGTTGTAGAACGAACCCAGATCCTGGATGGACCAGGTGTCCCACAGGTTCTCGAGCTTGCCGCCCTGGTTCCACTGACCCTCAGTCTGCGGGCCGGACATAGCAGCGCCAAAGAAGAAGTCGTTGGGCAGCTGATACTGTGCCATCAAAGTCCTCGCTTTCGTGTTCTAGAGCTTCCGGTTGGAGACGGGTTTGCTTTGGCAGGTTATCCGGCGCGGGCGCGCACCGGCCATACCGATATCCAACCCGCCAAAACAAAACCGTCCCCAAACGGTCGATCCTGTTGTGCGGAAGGATTCCGTTCGTTGCTTAAACTATAGCGCTCTAATTTTAAAAGTAAAGCGTCTTTTTCTTTTTTCTTTCTCGAACTTCTTAGATAAAAGTAATATGGATGCCCTGTTGAGGGTTATACTTACTTTTTGTATTCATATATGTCGGAAAGGAGGTTCCATGATTCCCAAATACGAGGCGATAGCTGCAGATATTCGTCGAAGTATCGAGGATGGCGCTCTTAAACCGGGCGACAAGCTTCCCACCGTCGTTGAGTTCTGTGAGCTCTATAGCGTTTCCAAAATCACCGTCAAACGAGCGATTGAGCAGATCACCGAGGAAGGTCTTATTACCAGCCGGCGCGGATCGGGTACCTACGTTAAGGACACGGCGGGACTTCCCGGCCAGGCGTTTTTCCAGGGCAAAAACGACCGTGCCCAGGGCTTTTCGTATGAGCACCGCGGGGAAAAGGTGACCTCGGTGGTCTACGATTTCTCGATTGTTAATCCACCAGCGGACATCGCAGCCCAGCTGGGAATTGCCGAGGATGACTTTGCCTATCACGTCGTGCGCGTGCGTCAGGCCGATGGGAAGCCCATCGTTATCGAGTACACCTACATGCCCCTCGAGCTGATTCCAGGCCTTAAAAAGAAGGACCTGTACGGATCGGTCTACCATTTCATCCGCGAGCAATGCGGGCTGAAAATTTCGAGCTTCCACCGTACCATTCGCGCCGTGGCAGCAACCGAGGAAGAAGCCAATCGCCTGGATACCAAACCTGGCTCTCCCCTGCTCGAGCTCACCCAGATTGGCTTTTTGGACAGCGGCGCCGCCTTTGAGTATTCGGTCTCGCGCAACGTTGGCGACCGCTTTGAGTTGCACAACGTAACGTTGGCATAGGTTTTTGTAGTCATCCGGGCGCTCGCTTTGAGCTGTTTTGTGCAGCGCCCGCACAACACAATGGGGGTATAAACATGTCCGATTTGATTAAGCTGACGCCGATCTTTCACGAGAAGATCTGGGGCGGCCGCCAGCTCGAAACCGTATTTGGTTACGACATTCCCGATGGTCCCATCGGTGAGTGCTGGGCCATCTCGGCCCACCCCAACGGCGACTGCCAGATCGCTGAGGGCCCGTACGCCGGTCACACGCTGTCATGGCTGTGGGCCGAGCACCGCGAGCTCTTTGGCAACTGTGAAGGCAAGGAGTTCCCGCTGCTCATCAAGATTCTGGACGCCAAGGACGACCTTTCGATCCAGATTCACCCCAACGACGAGTACGCCGCCAAGCACGAGAACGGCAGCTTGGGCAAAACCGAGTGCTGGTATGTGCTGGACTGCGAGCCCGGTGCCACGATCATTGTCGGCCAGCGCGCCAAGGACCGCGTCGAGGCCGCACAGATGATCGAGGAAGGCCGTTGGGACGACATGCTCAACGTGCTGCCGATCCACAAGGGCGACTTTTTCCAGATTGATTCCGGTACCGTGCATGCCATCAAGACCGGCACGCTCATTTTGGAGACGCAGCAGTCGAGCGACGTGACGT
>CALGKS010000253.1 GCA_937930475.1 uncultured Collinsella sp.
CTTCGAGCAAGGCCTCGTGCGCGCTCAAACCCTGCTCGACGAGGAGAAAAAACTCAAAAAGGCAAGCAAGGAGACGCTTATCGCGCTCGAGGAGAAGACCAAGGAGGTTATCGAGGGCCTGACCGACGCCCAGTGCGACGAATTGCTTGCTGCGAAGTGGATTGATCCGCTGCAATCTGATTTGCTCGAACTGCCCAATGCTGTCGTAAGCGATTTCATCGCAAAGGTTGTCGCACTGAACGCAAAGTACGCGACAACCTATTCGGACGTATGCAACCAGATTACTGAGGCGGAAAACGAATTGGCGGCGATGTTGGGCCAGCTCACGGGCAACGAGCACGATATGGCAGGCATTGCCGAGCTGCAGAGACTATTGGGAGGCGAATAGCATGGCGGAAAAGATCAATGTGCCCGAAATCCGCTTCGCCGGCTTTACTGACCCTTGGGAACAGCGTAAGTTGGGGAGATTGTTCTTCGAAAGCAATGAGCGCTCATCGTCAATGGAGATCCTATCTGTCAGTGTGGCTAAAGGAATATATCCCGCATCGGAATCGGATAGGGATACAAATCCGGGTGCGAGCCTTGCGAATTACAAAGTGGTTCACAAGGGTGACATTGTCTACAACAGTATGCGAATGTGGCAGGGCGCCGTTGGGTCAAGTGATTACGATGGTATTGTTAGCCCAGCTTACGTAGTCGCTAGACCTGCCATCGAGCTAGACTCAGCTTGCTTTGGCTATCTTCTGAAGCGGCCTGAGATGTTATATAAATATCTGTGCGATTCGCAGGGAAACTCGAAAGATACTCAAACTCTGAAATACAACAGGTTCGCGGATATCGAAGTCACAATGCCAGCAGATCTCGAAGAGCAACGGGTGACTTCAGCTTGTCTAGGACGCGTTGACACCCTCATCACCCTTCATCAGCGTAAGTACGACAAGCTCGCTCAGTTGAAGAAATCGATGCTTGATAAGATGTTTCCCAAACCGGGTGAGCGATTCCCCGAAATCCGCTTCGCCGGTTTTACTGACCCTTGGGAACAGCGTAAGTTGGAGGACGTCGCAACAATAACTCGTGGAGAACGCTTTACGGCTGCTGACTATGTTGAGTCCGACGGGATTCCATGCATCCACTATGGTGAAATCTATACGGACTACGGTACGGTTGCGACCAAGACAATCTCGCAGGTGAAGCCTTCTTTGAGGTCCTCTCTACGATATGCGAAGCCTGGAGATGTAATCGTTGCAACAACAAGCGAGAACGTGGAGGATGTCTGCAAAGCGGTTGCATGGATAGGAAACTCGCTGGTAGCGTACCATGACGACAGCTTTGCGCTCACGTTTTCGGGAGATCCAGTTTTTCTCGTCAGCTTCTTCGAGACGTCTGGATTCTATGCTCAGAAGTCTTCGGTTGCTCATGGCGTAAAGGTCATGCGCGTCAGCTCCGATTCACTTGCTAATATCAATCTGCCCACGCCCCTCGTGGTCGAGCAGCGCCTCATCGGCAGCTATTTCTCTCGTCTCGATTTCCTCATCACCCTTCATCAGCGTAAGCTTGAACTGTTGAGGAATACTAAGAAATCGCTGTTGGATAGGATGTTCGTCTAATAGCCTTCGCGAGTTGCTCCTAATTTCAAGCCCCAAAACCGCCGATTTCGCCATGTCGAGTCGGCGGTTTTTCGTTCCAGCGAGGGAAATTATGTCGTGTGATTTGCTGCTGGACTGTCACTGATGAAGGGTGATGAGGGTGTCGAGAGATCGCAATGTCATCCCGATTTGTTGCTGCTCCGTTTTTGAAGGAAGCATCAATTGATAATCTGCGTATTCCTGCGCGTTGACACCGGGCTGTCCGGACCGCTGCGAGGTTATGGCAACATACTTCTTGTAAGCATCTGTCAAGGTTGCCTGATAGGCGAATTCGGGGTCAGCGCCTTCGCTGATTCGTGCCCGGATAAGGAATCCAGCAAAGTAGACCATTCCATCAAATTGCCTGTACAGATATGTTTTTCCTACGCTCGCGCCTGTGCGAGCGAAGAGCAGATCGCCCTCTTTCAGTAAATAATCTGCACTCATCGCAAGGTTAGCTAACGGCGTCGTAAGATCGCTTTTCGAGAACTCATGGCTTTCGTCATCAATGTCGGTGATGCGCAGATATTTATTTTGGCCATCGTATTCTGTTGCAGCAGCGTTCAAGCCGTAATCAAATGAAGACGCAACGTCCCCCAACTTACGCTGTTCCCAGGCGAGAGGATGCGTGAATAGCTCCTTGCGGCGCTTACACTGATGAAGGGTGATGAGGTTGTCAATCTCACTCAATGCCGCGCCTATGGCAGTTTGCTCCGACAAACTAGGAAATCTTACTTGTGTATCTTGCAGTGCGGCCTTTGAGACGGAAATCACCTTGATACCCTGCATTAAAGGAAGAAGCTGTCTGTGGTATGCATCGGAATTAAGGTAGTGCCCCAGGTAGCCCGTTCCAAAGGGGAACCGAGGTCGCGCAGGTATCGTATGTAGCCCCGAAATAGTTGGCTCTTTGGGCAGTTTCCGCAGTTCAACACACTTGCCAGCCGCTTCGTCCTCTGCCGTGTCAGCGAAAATGACATCACCTTCGCGAAGTATCGACCCTGCAAATTTAGGAAGCACGGTATCGTCGGTAATGAACGGCAAATCACTTCGTTCGCCATCGAGGCAATCACCGAACTTAATAAGGATATCTCCGTAATGAATATTGCGAGCAGTGCCATTCTCGCCATTCAAGCAGGCGCGTGAAAGAGTGTTGTTCTTCAGAAACTCGAAGCAATCCCCCAACTTACGCTGTTCCCAAGATGAAGTTTCTTGACTCAAATAACCGCTTGGGAACAGCGTAAGTTCTCTGATCTAACCGACAGGGTTTCCATTCAGTCAAGCGATTCCGATTTGCCCCAAGTCGAATACGAGGACATCATTTCCGGCGAGGGCACGCTGAACAAAGATTTGCGCGACAAAGAAGGCGGCAAAACGGGAATTAAGTTTTACGCTGGAGATGTTCTATACGGGAAGCTTCGTCCTTATTTGATGAATTGGCTATATCCGCAGTTCACTGGTGTAGCTGTAGGTGATTTTTGGGTCCTTAGGGCCGCAGAGTGCGATAGTTCATTTTTGTATCGGCTGGTTCAAACGGACGGCTTCCAAAGGCTCGCAAATGTATCTTCGGGCTCCAAGATGCCTCGCGCAGATTGGAATCTAATTTCACAATCGTTCTTCGCCGTGCCTGTCGATCACGCTGAGCAGACGGCAATTGCGAAGAGCTTAGCCGAGCTTGATAAACTCATCACCCTTCATCAGCGTGAGCCCGGGTTTACTGATACAGGTTATATGAGGGTGGAAAGGGCTCTCATGACAATGTCGATGTCCTTGTTTTCAAGCTCTTGAATCACATGAAGGTAGGTTTCCTGGGTGGTAGTCATGCTTGCGTGGCCGAGTCTTCTCGATACGCTTGCTATGGATACGCCAGCAAATAAGAGGAGCGACGCATGCGTGTGGCGCAAACCATGAACGGATATAACTGGTACCCCGACGTTTTTGCAGTGACGCGCTAGAGCACTGTTTGCCGTTGAGTTATATACCTTGCCCTTAACGAATATTGGCTCGGTCGGGGGAAGATTTCTCAATAGGCCTGAAAGTTGCATGATGAGTTGCCAGTCGAGTTGAACTTTCCGCACCGATGAGGCGTTTTTCGTGGGGACGAATCCTCCGCCGTTCTTGTAATCCCAGGTCTTGTTCACCGAGAGCGTTTGATGGGCGAAGTCGAAGTCCTCGGGCGTGAGACCTAGCGCCTCGGAGAAGCGCAGGCCCGTTTTGGCGACGATGAGGATGAGCCAGTCCCAACTTGGTTCGCTCGTCGACAAGTCGAGGTCACCAAGCATGGCATGGAGTTCAAACTGGTTGAGGTATTTTATCTTCTTCGCCCGCGGTTGTTTGCCCTTGATGATTGCCTTTCGCGTGGGATCGCGCGGGATGAGACCTTCATCGACGGCGTCCAGGATCGCGCCTTTCAGCTGATGGTGAAAATCCATGGTCGTCTGCCGCTCATGATGCTCAGCATAGCCATTTATAAGCTGCTGATACGAAGTTCGGTCCAAATCCTTGATCCTGAGGTTAGGAACAAGCCTGGCTAGCCAAGATTGGGTAAGCCGATATTTCCCCATCGTGACCTCGCGAATGGCCCCTTCTTTATAGACGCTGACCCATTGCGAGTAGTAGTCGCAAAAGAGAGAGTCTTTGGTGATGGCAATGAGCATTATTATTCTCCTTCATCATGTGTGACGGCTCACGCTGATGAAGGATGATGATGCCGCTCACTCGTCGATGTCGAAGCCACCTTCCAGGATAAATCTCTTGAGAAGCGCCGCAGCCCGAGTGTTCACTTTGAATGGCGGCAGGCTCTTACCCTCCTTCTGCTCGAAGAAGACCTTGGCACGGGCCTTGTCCACCGAGTCTTTCAGGTCGTCGAAGCGTCCGAATTCGTTTATGTTCGATTCAGTCAAGTCAAGTGCAACCATGGCGGTGAGAAGGTCGCCGTCTATGCCGAGGGCTTCGACAACGCGCTGGACCTGAGCATTTTTGGCCTTGCAGGCATATGACGTAATGTAGTCCCTCAGCGTCATGCCCTCCTCAAGGGTTGCATCACCGCGCTCCACGTCGTGCAGAAACAGCTCCGCGAAGCGCTGGTCATCTTGACTCAAAGACGCAAAAGAACGGTGAAGTTCCTCGCGCGCCGCCGCGAGGCCCTCATCATCCTGTTCTAGGCACTTTAGCCACTTCTCGAAGTTCGAGTTCATGTAATCGCTGTCAATGAGGCCTGTGTCGATTTCCGTAATGTGCCCGTCTAGCTCGTAGGGCGCATCGGGAGCACCGCCCAGGGCACCGCCAGAGAAGAGCTCTTTGTAGCGCTGCACGAGGACAAGATAGGTTCGCTCATCGATGACGGGCTGGACGAGGACGGACTCGCTGAGTTGCGAACCCTCTTTCGGTTCTTCCCTGAACTCATAGGTGTCCTGTTCCCATGTGAAACCCTGTACCTTCGCGGCCTCAAGGAACTCGTTGAGCTCGACGAATTCCTTCGCGAACTTACGCCTGGCCTCTTGCGATGCGGGGAGCTTCGAGAGGTCTCCTACGCCAGCGGCCTCGAAGACCATGAGTATTTCCTGAAGGCGCGCATCCATCAGCGCGATATTCTCCGGTAGTTTCTGGACGAACATGTCGAGCGGGCGGTCTCCCGAATACAGCTTCACCGCCGCTTCGATATTGCTCTCCATAGTATGGGGTCGACGGTAATAGCGAATCGTGCCGAAAGGCTTGTCGGGCCCAAACAGGCGGTTCGTGCGGCTGAACGCCTGGATGATGCTCTCGTAGTCGATTACCTTGTCGAGGTAGAGCGTGTTGAGCCATTTGGAGTCGAAGCCCGTGAGCATCTGATCAACCACGATGAGCAGATCGATGCGGGAATCACGGTTGGTGTCGACGTTGACGTAGGGCTTCTTGTGGGACAGACGAGCCGAGACATCCTTCTTCATGGCGGGCCATGTTGGGATAGTGAATTCCTGGCCGTATGCCTTGTTATAGTCTTCTATGAGCTCGACCAGCGCGTCTTCCTTTACCGTGGAGCCGGCGTTGTTGTCGATGCTCGGGTCGAAAAGAGCAGTCACCTTCATCTGCGGGGCGCGCTCCTTGAAGGCGCGGTAGTAGTCGATCGCCTCCGGGATGGAGCTCGTCGCCAAGATTGCATGGAACTTGTTGCCGTGGGAGAGCACTGGGAAGCGGCGCAGGATATCCTCGACAACCTTTCCGTGATGCGGGGTGTCGGGCCAGTATTGGGCGGGGGTGAGGAAATCCTCAATTCCCTTGATACGGTTGCCGGTACCGTCGTCCATCGACCCCATGGGGACCTTTGCCGAGTCCTTATAGTAGTAGAAGACTTTGCTCTTCCGGTCGTCGGAAATGGCTTCGGCCACGGTTGCGGCCTTCGCCTGCTCTAGGGCAACCGCTTCGCGCACGTCATAGTCATCGAACGTCGTCACCATGTAGGGGTCGAAACCCAGTACGTTGCCGTCGCGGATTCCGTCGGCGATGCTGTATCGGTGCAGACATTCGCCGAACACCATGGCTGTGGTCGACCCCTTCTTCTGGTTCTCATCGAGAATTGGCGTTCCCGTGAAACCGAAGAAGAGGGCATTAGGGAAAGCGCGGCGTATGGCCTGGAGCATGTCGCCGAAGGTGGATCGATGACACTCGTCAATGATAAATACGATGCGCTTGCCAGCCAGGCGGTCGAGCTCGGCTTGGGTGATTCCTGCCTCACCCGCCTTCAAGTTGCTCATCTTTTGGATAGAGGTGACGATAAGGCGATTCTTGGGGTCGTCACTAGCGAGCTTGGACTTGAGGACCTGCGTGTTCTCAGTGCCCTGCACGTCGTCGGCGTCGTCGGCGAAGGAGCGGTACTCCGCGAGCGACTGCGTGCCCAGCTCGATACGGTCCATGAGGAACACGACCTTGTCGGCATCATGGGAGTCGGCGACAAGTTGGGCCGATTTAAAGCTGGTCATGGTTTTACCGGAGCCGGTGGTGTGCCAGATATAGCCGCCGGGACGACCGGGCGTACTGCTGCGCCGCGGCTCGTCCCATTTGCATCTGCGAACCTTGTCCGAGATGGCCGCGGCGGCATAGTACTGGTAGCTGCGCATGACTTTTAGGCAGCCATCCGAGCTGTCGGCCACGGTATAGAACCCAATGAGCTGATGCGCCATGGGAATAGAGAGTAGCGTCGAAGTGAAGCGCTTCCACTCGTCAGTACCGGGCTTGTCGCCCGCGCAGACGGGCTCGTTATTGAAGTCTTCCCAGTGGAAGAAGAAGTTGGGGTTGAACGCGCCCGCTCCGGGGTTGGCGAAGTACCGCGCCTCGTCAGGGGTCATTCCCACGAAGATCTGCACCAGGCGGAAGAGCCCCGTGAACACGCCTTCGTGCGCATATTTTTCAATCTGGCCGGTTGCCTGGCTTACGGGCACGCCGCTGCGTTTGAGCTCGATATGGATGACAGGCATGCCGTTGATGAGCAGGCATAAATCGCCGCGACGATCGTTAAGGATTTTGCTTTTTGCGGGATAGATTGGCTGTTGGGCAATTTGGTAACGGCTTTGACCTGCGGCGATCTCTTGACGGTCGTAGATTTTCAGGCTGACTTCCTTGCCCAGGTGAAGGACATCATCAGGGTTGTCGCGGGTGATAGAGATGGTTTTGCCGTTGATGAACCCGTTGAGCGCCAACGGGGTCTTAAGCGTTTCGATCTGTTCGATAACCTGCGCCATCTCGCCCTGTGTGAGTGGACAGCCGTTCAGGCGGTCTATGCCGGCATTGTTGTTAAACAGGATCTTCGCCCAGTTGCAGATAAGGTCCTGTTCGGTAGGGTAACGAAGAACACCTTCCGCATCGTCCCAACCGTGCTGCTTCAACACAGCAATAACCGCTTCTTCGAACGAAGCTTCTTTATCGAAAACCATGGCAAAACCTATCTGCATAATTGCAAAAGCCTATTTAACTTATATTCAAACATTATAGG
>CALGKS010000254.1 GCA_937930475.1 uncultured Collinsella sp.
GACGATGCCGAGACTGCCGAGCTTGTCGACACCGACACCCGTGAGGACATGTTCGTCAACGACCTCGTGATCATCCGTGCCGAGGGCTCCGACACCAAGGTCGAGGCCATCGCCGACGTCGCGAACCTGGACGGCAAGATCGCCATTGGCGATGCCAAGACCGTTCCCGCCGGCAAGTATGCCAATCAGGCCTTGGCCTCCGTCGGTCTCTACACCGGCACCGAGGGCGACGACGGCGAGTACGCGCCCGAGATCGCCGACAAGGTCGCGCTGGCCGATAAGGTCGGCACCGCCGCTGCCTACGTGTCCACGGGCGACTGCGTAGCCGGCTTTGTCTACAGCTCCGACATCTATCGCTATGGCGGCATAGAGGAGGCCTTCGTGTGCCCCGAGGATTCGCACAAGCCCATTGTGTACCCGGGTGCCGTGGCCGAGAGCTCCGAACATGCCGAAGAGGCCAAGGCGTTCATCGACTTCTGCCTGTCCAACAAAAAGGCGCAGAAGATTTGGGCGAAGTACGGCTTTGAGCTTTCCGAGTAGTGCGGCTTGGCGCGATAATTCCATCGTTTTGTGTTTCACTCCGACCTTGTATTCGCTTGGAGCTTTTCGTGCTTAATAGATTCCGCATGCTTGTCGCCTGTGCTTTGACCTTCGCGCTTTGCTGGGTGCCGGGATTTGCGTTTGCTGGGGACGCCGAGGATGGGGCCCAGGTTGCTGCGACCTCTCATGGGCTTTCCTATGGGATCGAGGGTTTTGAGCGGTTGGCCAAGGGGACCGCTCGTGCCATGGAGGGTCAGCCTGAGGGCTACCGGTTTCCCGTTGACGAGGACGTGGACCTTGTAGTGGCGCCTGCTGCCGATCGCGTTGTGGTGTGGATATCGCCCAAGGCGGTCGAGAAGTATGGATTGGATCCGCAGGATAACGAGTGCGTATCGGGTCTCAAGGCCCTCGTCTGTAAGCTCGACAGCGCAAACTGCATGGGAGGTGCGCAGCTAGGGGACGTGGATCTTCCTTGGTATGTCACGGCGGAAACAACGTTTGATGCCGGCGGGTATACCTATGGCTTTGACGAGCGCGGTGCGGATGGGGACCGCTATGTGGTGATTGCATCAGCCTCGGGTGATGCCAAGGGCGGCGCGCGTTGGCTTGATAGCGCTCAAATCGTAGAAGCATCGTCTGTCGTGATGCAGGACGAGCAAGAGCCCTTGACCTCTCTGGTCTCCTTTTTGGGCAGTATCGACTATCGCCCGTTTTGGGTGTCCATCAAAACGAGTGGGCTTGCCCTCGTGATCGCGTTTGCGCTGGGCCTGTTTGCCGCGTGGAAGACCATGGGCACCACGAGCCGCGTGAAGGGTTTGCTCGATTCGGTCTTTACGATTCCGATGGTGCTGCCGCCCACGGTCTGCGGCTTTTTGCTGCTCATGCTGTTCGGTCGCTCGACCGGGGTAGGCCAGTGGCTGATCGCGCACGGCATCTCAATCGTCTTTACGTGGCCGGCGGCGGTGATCTCTGCCGTGGTGGTGTCGTTCCCGCTCGTCTATCGAACGGCCCTCGGCGCCTTCGAGAGCCTCGACACGCAGATGCTCGATGCGGCGCGTACACTGGGCTGGTCCGAGCGACGCATCTTCACCAAGCTCATGATGCCCCTCGGCTGGCCCTCTATTGCCGCCGGCACGGTGCTCGCCTTTGCCCGCGCCATGGGCGAGTTTGGCTGCACGCTGTTCTTCGCGGGCAACTATGCCGGCATTACGCAGACCATTCCCATTGCGATTTACTTTGAGTGGATGGGCGGCAACACGTCGGTGGCGCTCTTTTGGGTCGTTGTCGTAATCGTGTTCAGTTTCCTGGTCATTCTGTTCATCAATATGTACACGGCGCATTCGCAAAAGTATCGCGAGCGCGGCCTGTCCCGCGCGGAGCGCAAGCAGGCCAAACAGCTGGGCGGCCAGACCGATTCACTCGACCCAGTCGGCGGCGATGCGCTGCGTATCGATCGCGAGGCGCTGGCCGAGCTCATGCGCGATGACACGGTCGCAAAGGGAGGTCGATAAGCCATGTCGCTTGTTCTGGATATCAAAAAGCGCTATCCGGGGTTCACCCTCGACATGCAGCTTGAGGCCGGCGAGGAGCGTGTGGCGCTGCTGGGCGCCTCGGGTTGCGGCAAGAGCTGCACACTGCGCTGCATCGCCGGTGTGGAGACGCCCGACGAGGGCA
>CALGKS010000255.1 GCA_937930475.1 uncultured Collinsella sp.
GCCACGTGCGGATGCCACGGCCATGACCACGACCACGCCCACGAGCATGGCGAGTCCTGCGGCTGCCACGGCCATCACGAGCACGAGGGCCACGAGGGCTGCGGCTGCCACTAACGGCACGGTACCGCGAGCTCGGGGCGCGACGCCGAACGCAGCCCAACAATCAAAGTCAACAACAAAGGCCACCCGGTAGCTTCCGAGTGGCCTTTGCCATATCAAGCTGAAATTAAAGCCCTATTTCTTATTGCGCATCTGCGCTTCCATCTGGCGCAGCAGCTCCATATCGGACTTGGGACCGCCCGTGCCCAGGCCGCCCATACCGCCCAGACCCATAGCGTCCAGGCCAGGGATATTGGGCATGCGCATCTTCTTGCCCTTCTTACCCTTTTTGCCCTTCTTGCCGCCGGCCTGCGCTTGATTGGCCATCGTGCGCATGCGGCCCATCATCTTGTTCATCTCGCCCCACTGCTTCATAAGGCTGTTGACCTCGGTGGGGGTTACGCCGGCTCCCTTGGCAATGCGGGCACGGCGCTGGCCGTTGATGATGGAGGGACGCAGGCGCTCCTCCTTGGTCATCGACATGATGATGGCCTCGTTCTTATCGAAGATGCCCTCGTCCAGGTTGCCGCCCATCTGGTTGAGTGCACGCTGGCCACCGGGAAGCATGCCCAGGATACCCTTCATGCCGCCCATCTTCTTGACGGCTTTCATCTGGTCGAGCATATCGTTCATGGTAAAGCCCTCGCGCAGCATACGCTCGGCAGCCTCGAGCTGCTCGGCATCGGCTGCCTCCTGGGCCTTCTCGATGATGCCGACGACGTCGCCCATGCCCAGAATGCGCTTGGCCATGCGATCGGGATAGAACGGCTCAAGCGAATCGGGCTTCTCGCCCATGCTCACAAACTTGATGGGCTTGCCGGTCACCTGACGCACCGAAAGTGCGCCACCGCCACGGGCGTCGCCGTCGAGCTTGGAGATAATCACACCGTCAAAGTCGGTGCGATCGGCGAAGGTCGAGACGACGTTGACGATATCCTGGCCGGTCATGGCATCGACGACCATCAGTACCTGGTCGGGCTTGACGGCCTTCTTGATGTCGACGGCCTCCTGCATCATCTGCTCGTCGATCTGAAGACGACCGGCGGTATCGACAATGACCACGTCGCGCAGGTGGTCGACGGCCTCCTGGATGGCGCCCTTGGCAATATCGACCGGGTGCGCGCCGTCACCGCGGAAGACCGGCACGCCGATCTCGCCACCGAGCGTGGCCAGCTGGTCGGCAGCGGCGGGACGGTAGACGTCGCACGCGGCGAGCAGCGGCGAGCGGCCCTGCTTCTTGAGCAGGTAGGCCAGCTTTACGGCAGCCGTGGTCTTACCGGAGCCCTGCAGGCCCACGAGCATGATGACATTGGGGATGCGGTTGCTAAAGACGAGCTTGCTCTCGGTGGAGCCGAGCATTTCGGTGAGCTCGTCGAGCACGATCTTGACGACGTTTTGCGCCGGCGACAGCGACTCCATGACCTCGGCGGTCATGCAGCGCTCCTTGGTCTTGGCGACGAACTCCTTGACGACCTTAAAGTTAACGTCGGCCTCGAGCAACGCCATGCGAATGTCGCGCATGGCAGAAGTAATATCGGCCTCGGTCAGCTTACCCTTGCCGCGCAGGCGGTCAAATGTGTCGTTGAGGCGATCGCTCAGGGAATCAAACACTGGTTACTCCTTAGTTGGACTCGCCCACCAGGGCGCGGCAGAAATCTTTGGCGTTAAACTCCTGCAGGTCATCGACCTGCTCGCCCACGCCGATGCGAAGGATCGGGAGCTTGAGCTTCTCGGCCACGGCCATGGCGATACCGCCCTTAGCCGTGCCGTCGAGCTTAGTCATGATAATACCGTCCAGACCCAGCGCCTCGTTAAACTCGAGCGCCTGGTTCAGACCGTTCTGACCAGTGGCGGCATCGATCACAAGCACGACCGAGACCGGCATGGGACCGGCGGCCATATTGGCGGCGCGCTTACGAGTCACATTGACCACCTTGGCGAGCTCGCGCATGAGCTCGGGGCTCGTGTGCAGACGACCGGCGGTATCAATGAGCACCAGGTCGCTGCCGCGCTTATCGGCCTCGTCGAGCACGTCATAGCACACGCTCGCCGGATCGGAACCGCGGTCACGCTTGATAACCAGTACGCCGGCACGCTGACCCCACACATCGAGC
>CALGKS010000256.1 GCA_937930475.1 uncultured Collinsella sp.
ACCCGACGCTCATGCGCCTCGCCTTTGCGTTTATCGTGATCGGCTTTGGCATCAAGGCCGGCCTGTTCCCCATGCACACTTGGCTGCCCGATGCCCACTCCCAGGCCCCGAGCCCTGTCTCGGCCCTGCTCTCGGGCGTGCTGCTTAAGTGCGCCATGCTTGTGATCATGCGCTTCTACGGCTTTACCATCCAGGCCGTGGGTGCCGAGTATCCGCAACTTTTGCTGCTGATCGTCGGCACGCTGTCCATTTTGGTGGCGGCACTTTCGATGTTTCGCCAGGACGACCTCAAGCGCCGCTTTGCGTACTCGTCTGTGGAGAACGTGGGCGTTATCGCCCTGTGCCTGGGTATCGGTGGCCCGCTGGGTATCGCCGCGGCCCTGCTGCACTGCGTGTTCCACGGCTTTACCAAGACGCTTGCCTTCTGCGTGTCCGGCAACATCCAGCACGCCTTTGGCACGCGTAGCCTGGCCAAGATCCAGGGCGTCGTCGAGGTTGCTCCCGCAACCGCCGCGCTCGCCATCCTGGCGCTGCTCGGCCTTGGTGCCTTCCCGCCCTTTGGCATGTTTATCTCCGAGTTCCTGACTTTTGTCGCCGGTGTTACCGCCGGTCCCATGTGGCTGGTCGTCGTGGTCGCCCTCGGTCTTACCGTGGCCATCTCCGCGCTCACCCGCATCGCACTCAAGTCGGTATTCGGCCATGCGCCCCAGGGCATGGGCAAGCATGAGGCCCCGGCGCTCATGCTTATCCCCGAAATCATCCTGGCCGTCATGATCTTGTGGTTTGGCATCGCCACCCCGCTGCCCCTCGTGCACGGTGTGGAGACCGCGACCGGCATCGTGCTCGAGCAGAGCACCGAGGAACTTCACGCGACGCCGATGTACCGCGCTGTGTTCGGTACCGAGACCGCTCAGAGCGAGGTGGAGTAACGAATGATTGAAACTGAGAACAAGGTGTATGCCCGTCGCTGCGAGAGCCATGTCGAGGCCCTGCGCCGCGCCGTTCCGGGCTGCATCGAGAAGGTCGAGTGGCAGTGCGAGGACCAGCTGACGATTACCGTCAAGCAGGACAAGCTGCCCGAGGCCGTCCACTACCTGTACTACGAGCGTTACGGCTGGATTCCCGTGATCATCGGCAACGATGAGCGCAGCCTGTGCGGCCGTTACGCCGTGTACTACGTCATCTCCATGGAGGGGGAGGACCCCGGCTGGGTGACCGTGCGCACCGAGGTCGATCCCGCCAAGATGACGTTCCCGTCCGTGACGCCGTTCGTCCCCGCCTGCGTGTGGGGCGAGCGCGAGCTGCGCGATATGTTCGGCCTGATTCCCGAGGGTCTGCCCGATCGTCGCCGCCTGGTGCTGCCCGACGATTGGCCCAGCGGCCTGTATCCGCTGCGCAAGGACTCCATGGACTACCGTTTCCGTCCCGCTCCCGCGAGCGATATGGAAAACTACGAGTTCTTGGCCGATACCAAGGGCAAGGAGACGACGCTCGTTCCCATGGGCCCGCTGCACATTACCTCCGATGAGCCCGGCCACTTCCGCCTGTTTGTCGAGGGCGAGACGATCGTCGACGCCGACTACCGTCTGTTCTACGTGCACCGCGGCATGGAGAAGGTTGCCGAGACGCGCCTGAACTATGACGCCGTGACGTTCCTCGCCGACCGCATCTGCGGCATCTGCGGCTGCGCCCACTCGGTGGCCTATGCCGAGGCCGTCGAGCGCGCCCAGGGTGTCCATGTCCCGCCGCGCGCCCAGTACATCCGCGCCATCATGCTCGAGGTCGAGCGCCTGCACTCGCATCTGCTCAACATTGGCCTGGCGTCGCACTACACGGGCTTCGACTCCGGCTTCCAGCAGTTCTTCCGCGTCCGCGAGAAGTCCATGGACCTGGCCGAGAAGCTCTCCGGTCACCGCAAGACCTACGGCCTCAACGTGATCGGCGGCGTGCGTCGCGACATTTTGGCCGAGCAGAAGCTCTCCACCCTCACGACCATCCACCAGCTGCGCTCCGAGGTCCAGGAGCTCGTCGACGTCTTGCTCTCGACGCCCAACTTTATTGAGCGTACGAGTGGCATCGGCATCTTGGACCGCAAGATCGCACGCGATTTCTCGCCGGTCGGCCCGCTCATGCGTGGCTCGGGCTATGCCCGCGACGTGCGCTTTGACCATCCCTTCGACGGCTACGCCGATCCGGACGTCCAAAAGATGCACGCCGCCACGGCCGACACCTGCGATGCCTTCGGCCGTACCGCCGTTCGCATCCAGGAGGTCTACGATTCGATCGACATGATCGAGACCATGCTCGAGAACTGCCCGTCGGGCCCCATCCTCACCACGGATTGGGAGTACACCCCGCACAAGTACGCCATCGGCGCCACCGAGGCGCCGCGCGGCGAGGACGTGCACTGGGCCATGCTCGGCAATAACCAGAAGTGCTACCGCTGGCGCGCCAAGGCCGCCACGTACAGCAACTGGCCGGTCCTGCGCTACATGTTCCGCGGCAACACCGTGGGTGACGCGGCGCTGATCGTCGGATCGCTCGACCCGTGCTACTCCTGCACCGACCGCGTGACGGTGACCGATGTCGCCGCCAAGCGCGACCACGTGCTCGACAAGGAGCAGTTCGAGAACGTCTGGCGCGACAAGTCGCCGCTTGCGGGCGAGGGCACCATGGCCGCTCCGCTCGATGAGGAGGCGCTCTAATATGCTGAAGCTTTGGAAGGTTAACGCCAAGGCCGGCGACGCGACGGTCAAGTACCCGTTTGCGCCGTTTCCCACCAACAAGGACATGCGCGGCAAGCCCGAGCATAATGCTGAGCTCTGCATCGCCTGCGGTGCCTGCGGCGTGGCGTGCCCGGCCGATGCCATTCGCATGGACACCGACCTTGCGGCCGATACCATCACCTGGTCGATCGACTACGGTCGCTGCATCTTTTGCGGCCGCTGCGAGGAAGCCTGCCCCATGGAGGCCATCAAGCTCACCGAGGAGTTTGAGCTGGCCGTCATGAGCAAGGACG
The DNA here is from genome assembly GCA_937930475.1 of uncultured Collinsella sp. Classification (GTDB taxonomy): domain Bacteria; phylum Actinomycetota; class Coriobacteriia; order Coriobacteriales; family Coriobacteriaceae; genus Collinsella. The sequence continues at coordinate 3,020 of CALGKS010000256.1, forward strand.
ACCTCACCAGCAAGAGCGTCTACACGCTCGAGCACTGCTCGCGTTGCGGCAAGCCGTTTGCCCCGCACAAGGAGATCGACTACGCCAAGCGCCTGCTGCAAAAGGCCGGCGGCATGGAGGCCATCCAGGCCGCCCGTACCGTCGGTATGTGCCAGGAGTGCAAGCGCGAGCTCGACGCCCTGCGCGCCGCCTCGGCCGTAAAGACCGGCAACGCGCACGGCATGGCTGCCAACGAGACGCTTGCGTCCGGTGAGCCCCAGGGCCCCGGCATGGAGTATCTGGGCGGCCACGGCGTGAACCCGGAGTATATCGACCGCGAGCTCAACCCCGATGCGCCCGAGATTCCCGCCGGTCCGGCGCCGGTCGAGGGCATCATCATGGATTTTGATACGAAGGAGGAGTAACCATGGCCGAACCCACGCTTTTGCCCGAGCGGCTTCAGTACCGCCCGACCAAGATCGAGCTCGACGAGAGCATCGAGAAGGCCAAGGCGACCCTTCTTAAGAAGATTAAGCGCTCGGTGTACGTCTACCGTGTTGACTGCGGCGGCTGCAACGGCTGCGAGATCGAGATCTTCGGTTCCATCACGCCCGTCTTTGACGTCGAGCGCTTTGGCATCAAGGTCGTGCCCTCGCCCCGTCATGCCGATGTGCTGCTGTACACCGGCGCCGTGACGCGTGCCATGCGCATGCCGGCCCTGCGCGCCTTTGAGGCCGCACCCGATCCCAAGATCGTGGTGTCCTATGGCGCGTGCGGCTGCACCGGCGGCATCTTCTACGA